>NZ_JBXWQW010000058.1:0-22824 GCF_059612585.1 Ruegeria sp. YKSF57
AAACCATTGTGAAAAATTGATAAAAACGATCAAACAATAAAACAAACCTATACATCCAAACAAAACCAAACCCATGGGATACAGCCAACTCAAAGCATTCCACAACGTCGCCAGACTGAAAAATTGGGAGAACGGGAATGTTGACCGGGCAAATGGGATCAACCATGCTTGATCGCAGATTTTGTACTTGGCCTTCGGCCAAGCGAACATTTGTTTTAAAGTCTGGTCCTGTTGATGCCCGGTGAATCGCGAAAGCGATATATTTACGATACACATCGTCTGCGTGATCCTGCGCAAACGCTTGCCAAAATACGCCCACATCTTGCGCAAATGGGCATTACCCGCGTCGCCAACCTGACCGGACTTGATCGTGTCGGCCTTCCGACCGTGATGGCAACCCGACCGAATTCCCGTTCGGTTGCCGTCTCGCTGGGCAAGGGCCTGTCACTTGCCGCGGCCGAAGTGTCGGGCGTGATGGAGGCCATCGAGACATGGCATGCCGAAAGGATCGACCTGCCTGTCCGGCGCGCAAGCTATGTTGATATGTCCGCGACGTTGCCAGTGGTGAACGCCGCCCGGTTGCCGAGGGTGAGCGGCTGTGCGTTCGATCCGCATCGGAAGATATTCTGGATCGAAGGGACCGATTTGATTGGTGGCGCGCCCTGTTGGGTGCCTGTCGAGATGGTCGATACGGATTATACCGAGCTTCCCAACAGCGGGCATGGAATGTTTCCGCGCACAACCAACGGGTTGGCCTCTGGCAATGACCTCAGCGAAGCCACCTGCCACGCGATCTGCGAAGTCATCGAAAGAGATGCCACGACGCTTTGGCATTTTCTGAACCGACCATTCAGGATCAACCCTGAAACCATCCATGACGCGCGGTGTTCGGATGCGTTGCAGCGGTTTCAAAATGCCGGTCTCAACGTGGGGATATGGGAAACAACCTCCGATGTCGGGGTTGCCTGCTTTCGGTGCGCAGTTTGCGAAGCAGACGATGTGCCCGGCCACGTTGGCATAGGGGATGGCTGTCATCCCGATCGGAATATCGCGATGCTCAGGGCGCTGACAGAGGCGGCGCAAACCCGCCTGACCTACATATCGGGCGCGCGGGACGATTTGCAGCCATCGGAGTTCACGGCATCCGCCCTTGCGGCCAAAAGCCGGTACATCAAGGAATTGATCGCCAAGTCGGCGCCGAAAGCCTGTTTTCAGGATTGTCCGACAACAGAGCTGACCACGTTCGACGACGATTTGTCGTGGCTGCTCGGTCGCCTCGCGGAGGCGGGAATTGAGCAGGTTGTATCCGTTGATCTGACACGATCCGAGATTGGCATCTCGGTCGTCCGTGTGATCATTCCGGGCCTCGAGGCGCCGCATGACGATCCTGACTTCATCGCCGGGCCGCGCGCGCGCCGTATCGAGGCCGTTGTCTGATGCGGGCGGCGATCTTTGTCGGCCCCACTCTGGCTGCGGACAGGGTTCGCGACATTCTGGATGCCGAGGTTCTGCCGCCCGTGGGGCAAGGCGACGTGTATCGTATCGCACGAAAGCGACCCCAGGCTATCGGCATCATTGACGGATATTTCGAAGGCGTTCCTTCTGTCTGGCACAAGGAGATCCTTTGGGCATTGGATCGGGGCATCCCGGTTTTTGGCAGCGCCAGCATGGGCGCGCTGCGCGCCGCCGAACTGGCGGATTTCGGGATGATCGGAGTGGGCCGTATCTTCGAAGCCTACAGGGCCGGTGCCATCAAGGACGATGACGAAGTCGCGGTTCTGCACGGCCCCGGCGAACTTGGATATACACCGCTGAGCGAACCTATGGTCTCGATCCGCGCAACGGTCGAACGGGCACGTGCTGAAGGCATCGTTGCGCCCGAAGTCGCGGATCAACTTGTAGGAATTGCAAAAGCACTGAACTATCGCGACCGCCAGTGGCCAGCCATTCTTGAACGATTGGATGTCGC
Organism: Ruegeria sp. YKSF57; assembly: GCF_059612585.1. Classification (NCBI taxonomy): domain Bacteria; kingdom Pseudomonadati; phylum Pseudomonadota; class Alphaproteobacteria; order Rhodobacterales; family Roseobacteraceae; genus Ruegeria; species Ruegeria sp. YKSF57. Next base: position 1,970 of record NZ_JBXWQW010000058.1, read on the forward strand.
ATTGAAAAACGGGTTTGCCCAATGGCTGCCTCAGGGACGCGTGGACGCAAAGGCCGATGACGCCCGCGAAATGCTGAACGCCATGTCACGGCATCTGGCGGAAAAACGCGATCCCCCGAAACTGGCGCACGGCCTGGAACCCACGCTTGTCTGGCAAGGCTTGAAGCAGCGGATCGACACTGAGGTGGCAAAAACGAGCCATCCGGCGGAACAAATTCTGGATGAACTGCGCCTCGATCCCGCTCGTTTTGCCCTGATCCGGGATCGCGCCATGCTGCGGATGCTCACGCAGGAACCGGTGCGCGCGCAAACCGAAGTCGACCGAAAACGGCTGGTCGACACCATGTCACGGCATCGACGTCATCAAGGTTTGTCGCGCAAGGAACACCTTCTCGATTGGTTGCAACAAAACGATCTCGAAGAATCGGGATACGAGGCCCTTGTGACGGAATCCGCGCGGATCGACGCCATCGCAGAGACAAACTTTGACCGTCTGGGACGTTATGTGTTGAACGAGTTGCACTGGTCAGGGGACTATCCTGCACTCAAGAAACGCGCCCTTGCGAAAGCACGTTTGGTTCCACCAAGCGGGTCTTCGGCATCGCCTGACCGCATGCGTTTGATGATATGGTATTTCGAAACCGTCCTCGGTCAGACGATTCCGGATAACCTCGATAGCCACATTCAGTCTCTTGGCCTGACCAATCGTGATGCATTTCATGCTATAGTCGAGCGGGAATTTCAGTATCGGACCAGATTGAAAGACGAAGGCCCAGCCGGAGCACAGACCAAAGACTAGACCTCAATTCATTTGATGCAGGGCGGAGGAGATTATGCACAGGCCAATCGACTTGATCGAAGAAGCGCCGGGAACACGATTCCTCCTCTACCCGCAGTCCCCGTTTCTGGATGCCGAAGCCGAGCTTGAACTGGTCGAGATTTCGGCCCCTCCCGGCACGATCGGGCCGGGGCCGTCCGGTCCGCGCATGTACGCGGTCAACCCGGTGGGAAAGGCAACTCCATATGGCGCAATCGTGCCTGGCCCGAATGGCCCCGGAATGTATCTGCCGCCCTGGGACGGATTCATCCAGCCACCCCCGATGCCTGACGAGTTCGGAAACTTCCTTCATATCTCCCCCTCTGATCCGGCGTTTGAAGCAGCGCATCTGTTCGGGTCGGCCCATTTCACCATGGATGTCTGGGAGGGGTATTTCGGCCATCCCATCCCCTGGCATTTCGAACAGGATTTCGACCGGCTTGAGCTGTCATTGCTGCCCAGCCTCGACAATGCCCATATCGGATGGGGGTTTCTGGAAACCGGCGGCACCTTCGAACATGGTGGCGAGTACCGGCCCTACAGCCTCAATTTCGATGTTGTCGCCCATGAAATCGGGCATGCCATCATCTACAGCGTGGTCGGCCTGCCCTCGGACGAAAACGCGCCGGGTGAATACTATGGGTTCCACGAATCCGCCGCCGATCTTGTGGCCCTTCTCGCCTCGCTGCATTTCGGTTCGGTGGTCGAGGCGCTGCTGGAAAACACCCACGGCAACCTCTACACCTTCAACCGCCTGAACCGGTTTGCCGAGCTTTCCGAAAACGCGCAGATCCGGATGGCGGCCAATGACTCGGTGCTATCCGAATTCGCCCATGGCTGGTCCAGCGAACATGCCCTTTCGCAGCCACTCACGGGCGCGATGTTCGATATCCTGGTTGATATCTTCCACGAACGGCTCCTCGTTCACGGCCTGATTACCCCCGAGATCGAGGACCTGTCGGATCAGATGGAAGGCTCGCCCGATTATGCCGATGTCATGCAATCCATTTTTGACGACCGCTATGCCATGAACCCCGAAGGGTTCCGCATCTCCTTGCTGGAGGCACGCGATTTTCTGGGCTCCTACCTCGCCGATGCCTGGAGCATGCTCGACGCCGATATGCTCAGTTATTTCGGAGTCGAAAAGGCACTGCTCATAGTCGATCAGGAAATAACCGGCGGTGCCTTCCAGCAGATCATCGAAGGCAACTTCCGAATGCGCGATATCGGCCTTGTAAATGCCGGGCCACGCCTTGCCGATCCCGATACCGCCAGTCATGCCGTTTCGGTACGCACACGGGTTCCGGGCTAGGTGCAGGCAAATGGCTTTGTTTTCCCGGCGATTTATGGCATTTTGGAAACAATTCATTTGTTCAAAAATTCCGGCCTGCACACTCGCAGGCCAACACAAAGGGAAGCCGACGGAACCTCCGTCGCCTCCGGATCAACCACAGGGGGAATCTGTCGTGACCGAGTCATTGTTGAGTTTTTCAGAAGTGCTTTTGTTTGGGCGCGTTGTCAGCGATCTTCAAATATCTGCAACGGTTAGCGGCAACAATGCAAAGGCTGCGCCTCCAGCCAATGTTACCTCTGCAAATAAGAAAGGAACTTCAGTTGACGGTATAACCGTTAACCCAGGCGACCAAATCTTGCTTTTGAATCAGGACAATGTAAAGGAAAATGGCCTTTACACGATCACGATGGGTGGGGGAAATGACTGGGAACAGATTCTCCCTCGTTTGAGTAAAGGAAGCTTGGTCACCGTTGAAGGCGGAGCAACGCAAAAGGGTGTCTACGAACAAATCGCAAATTCCACATCTGACAGGCAGGTTTTCGAGCTTTTTGAAGGAACCGGAAGTAGCAAAGGCAGAGGCCGCGGAAAAAACAGCCTATTGGCACGACAACTGGAGGAAGACGCCAAGTTTGCCCGAGTCTACGGTTTCAGTTACGAAGGCACATATTACGAACTGCCAGAACCTGCCGTATTTTTGGTTCATGGTGACGGTATTAGTGCAACGGACAATCTGCCTGGCGACCAAGGCGCTCGGGCACCTGAAAACCCAGCAATCACGGGCGTTGCGTCAGCCGACTATCAAATTTCAAATGACATTCGGGTATGGCCATACGACAAGGCCGATTACACCATCCGCATGGATGTCATGACAGGCATGTTTGAACAGGTTCTGCTCGACATCTATTTCGGCTTCGACAGCCCGGCTATCAGCGGGGCCAAGGTGAGCGGCGCAAAGGTCAGTGGCGCCAAAGTAAGCGGCGCAAAGGTCAGCGGCGCCAAAGTGAGCGGTGCAAAAGCGCGTGGGTCGGGCGACTGAGCCGGCGGCTCCCCCGGCGCTCAAGCGGCTTGGGATTCAGAAACCCGCCTTCCTCAAACCTTCGACAAAATGTTCGGTATCGTCGGACAACCGGTCGGGCTGAACCTTTGCCCAATGGCTCAGCGAGAAATTCGGGTGCGCCTCCTTGTGCTTGAGCGCTATCGAATGTGCCAATTCCATTTGCCCGGTCTGCGCATAGCTGGCCGCCAGCATTCTTTGCCCTTCGGTGGGGTTGTTCATCTTGGTCACTGAGGCGATGACCTTGTCGTATTGCTTGAGGTTGTAATACGCCCCGCCCAGGTGCCACAGGTACTGATCCGGGAAATACGGGTTCAGACGCATCGCGCGTTGCAAATGCTCGATCGCCGCTTCGTTGTCACCTGAATGGGCCAGCGCATCGGCAAAATCCGACAACAGGTCCGCATCGTTCGGATTCAACGTCAGCGCCCTGCGATATGCGCCAATCGCGGCGTCATGCTCTTTCCTGTAAAGGTGAACAAAGCCCAATTCGCCGAACCCACGCGCATCGGTCGGATCAAGTTCCACGGCTCTTTGTGCAAAGGACAGGGCTGTATCAAGCGCATGCTCCTTGTCCAGGGTCCACGAGTACCGCCAGTCAATGTTGAGCGTTCTCGAAAGCGCCGCCGAAGCCCGCGCATATTTGTTGTCCCTTTCCAGCGCGCGTTCGTACAGCACCTGCGCCTCATGGTTGTCCCAACGGGTGTATTTGAAGATGTGCTGCTGACCTCGCAGCACGAAACCATATGCGGCAAGGTCCGTCGGAACGGACTGCACCATTCTCTGCCGCTCCTGTGCCTCGATCAGAACGGCAGTGGCCGCAACGATGGATTCCGTGACCTCATCCTGGATCACGAAAATATCCTCGATCTCGCGGTCGTAACGCTCACCCCAGATCGTCTGGTCATTGTCCGCATCGATCAGTTCGATTGTGATACGCAACCGGTTCCCTGCCCGTCTCACATTGCCACGCGCAACATAGCGAACGCCAAGCTCGCGCGCCGCCAGTTGCGGCGACATCGCCTGCGCCTTGAAGAAGAAGGTCGAGTTTCGCGCAATCACGAACAGGTTCTTGAATTTCGAAAGATTCAGAATGATGTCGTCGGTCAGCCCTTCGGCGAACCAGCTGTCGGTCTGATCCCCTCCCATGCTGATAAAGGGCAGAACCGCAACAGACGGGATGTTGGGACGCTCTCGTTCGGCTGTGTCGGCGTGCGGCCGGATCGTCGCTGCCAGCGTGACACCTTCAACTTCGCTGCGCACGCAATAGGTTTTCACCGGCTCCATGATGTTCTTGAGCGATTTGGCGCCCAGAAACTCGTACCCGAACCGCAACCGGTTTCGGATCTGTTCATAAACGGCCGCGCTGATAAAGACGCGCCCCGGTTCCGCAACCTCCTGCAATCGTGCCGCGATATTGACGTTGTCACCGTGAATTCCACGATCATCCAGCAGGATCTCACCCATGTGGACGCCTGCGCGAAACCGGATTTTCTGATCTTCCAAAGTGGACGCATTCGCGCGCTCGGCGATGCGGTGCAACTCGACGCCGAACCGAACCGCATTGGTGGCGGTGTCAAACATGGCGAGAACACCGTCGCCGCGCACTTCAACCACGCGCCCGTCATATTTCTCGCAAGCAGTCTCGAGTTGCTCCAGCAACGTTCGCAGCGCGCTGTAGGTATCGATCTCGTTCTCACCCATCAACCGGGTGTAGCCGACAACGTCAGCAAACAGGACGGCACCAAGCTTGTGCTGGAACGTTGGATTGTCTTGCTGAATAGTCAAACTTTTTACTCCACTCACCCCGACGAAAAGTACATTTCGCTCACATACCCCCAATTCATAGGTACAAAACGGACAGTTCGCGTGTTTCCCCCTATCGCATCTCGTTGTGATTGGGAGGCCAGCGCCAACTGGAAGACACTGACTTTCCAAAGCTGACGGTCGTGGCCGGATCAATCTCTCGGGCCAAATCCTTGCGATGAAAGTCCCAGTCGCTTTTCAAAAGCCCGACCACGACCATATCCAAGAATTGCCCGTCATTGTACCACGCCTGACGCATCTTGCCTTCGGTCTGGAACCCTACACGCGTCACCAAGGCCTGGCTTCGTTCGTTGTCGTCCCGATAATACGACGTGATCCGGTTCAATCCGAGTTGGCGAAAGGCAAGGTCCAGAACCAACGCGACAGACCGCAGGCCGACACCGTTTCTGCGCACCGATTTGTCTATGAACAGTGCGATAACCGCATCCCGGTTTACCGAAGAAACCCCTTCCAGGCCGACAATGCCAACGACATCTGCATCTTCGGTCTCCACCGCAAACCAGCAACTGCCGTTTTCGGTCATCGGCCCGACGGCCGCTTCCCATTCCTTCTCGGTCGCGGCCAGGCTAAGGGGAACGCGCCCGGTTCGATCAAACGCGGCCAAGTCTTCGACATCCTGAAACCAAGCCGCCACAACCGCAAGATCGCCTTTCTCGATTGGCCGAAGCGAGTAATGACTTGAATGGGAATCTGGCATGTACAGGTTCCTTTTTTTCTTCTCTGGTCGAGAAATTCACTTTCTCAATTGCAACATGAATGAAAATTTTTGTTTGAACTGTATCACAGTTCACAGAGTTGTACCGTTTGAAAAAGAGAGTTGCACTCTACCATGGCTCATAGGTCGATTCTTGCCGATGTTGACCGACCGGGGATGCGATAGGGGCAACTCTGTTTTTGCGCAGTTCGTGCATGTGAGATATTGCTTTAAGCATAAAATTTTAAGGTTAAAATGATTGGGAACCTGTGATAGTCGTTTCTCTGTCCAAATATGACGAATCGCGATGGAGGGGACGGCGATGAAAATCACCATCATTGGCGGCGGACCGGGCGGGCTTTATACCGCACTTTTAACAAAAAAGGCGCGCCCAGATTGGGATATCGAGGTATTCGAGCGCAATCAGGCAGACGACACATTTGGATTTGGAGTGGTGTTTTCGGACGAAACTCTGGACGAGTTCCTAAATCGCGACAGACGTGTTTTTGAACGAATCCGGGACGAGTTCGCCTATTGGGACGACGTGGCGATACATTTCAAAGGAAACGAGATGCGCTGCGGCGGGAATGGGTTCTGCGGCACGTCCCGGCACACGTTGCTGCGCATCCTGCAAGAACGGTGCCTTGAACTGGGTGTACATATCACCTTTGGTGCTGAAATCGACGCGGCCGAACTGAAAAACCAATTCCCTGACTCCGATGTAATCGTCGCCAGCGATGGTATCAACTCGGCCATTCGAGAGCATTTCAAAGCCGGCTTCAAACCGACGACAACCTGGAAATCAAACCGCTTTTGCTGGATGGGATCGACCCGGCCAATGGGGGAGTTCAACTATTTCTTCCGCGAAACGGAATTCGGGCAGATGGTTGCCCATTGTTATCAATATGAAAAAGACCATTCTACCTGGGTCTTCGAGATGGATGAAGCAACCTGGCAGGGGCATGGGTTCAGGGAATTCGACGAAGGAGGCTCGAAAGCCAAACTGGAAGAGATCTTTGCCGATGAGCTTCAGGGGCACCCTCTGTTGTTGAATCGGTCGAATTGGCGCAATTTCCCGCGGATATTTTGCGAAAACTGGTTTGTCGACAACATAGTCATACTGGGTGACGCCAAGGCAAGCGCACATTTCTCGATCGGCTCGGGGACCAAGCTGGCAATGGAATGCGCCATCGCTCTTTCGGACGCCTTGCTCGAACATGCCGAAACGGATGTACAAGTGGCGTTTCAGGCTTATGACGATTCTCGCCGAACCCCTTGCCAGATCATCCAGCACAACGCGGATGTGTCACTATCCTGGTTCGAACACATGGGTCGATCGTGGGATATGGACCCTTATCAGTTCGCAATGGTCGTAATGTGCCGAGCCAAGTCAATCACCTATGACAACCTGATCGTCCGGGATGCTGAATTTGTACGAAAGGCGGACGACGAGTGGTATGCGCGCCATTTGCGAGAGACCGGTGAAGATTTGACAGTATCCCGACCTACCCCGATGTTTTCCAAGTTCAAGCTGCGGGACATGGAATTGGCTAACCGTGTGGTGATGTCTCCGATGGCACAGTATTCGGCAGACCTCAACGGTAACCCAACCGAATGGCATAAAGTTCACTATTGCAGCCATGCAATGGGAGGTATGGGGCTGATCTTCACCGAAATGACATGCCCGTCCGCCGACGCACGCATTACCGAAGGCTGCCCAGGTATGTGGACGGATAGCCACGAAGAAGCATGGAAGGACATCGTCGATTTCATTCACGCAAATTCGGCGGCGAAAGTTGCGATGCAACTGGGCCATGCCGGACGAAAAGGTTCCACCCAATTGGGGTGGCAGCAGGCGGACTATCCCATTCAGGACAAAGAAGGCAATTGGCCGTTGGTTTCAGCCTCTCCCCTTCCCTGGATCCAAGGAATAAGTCAGGTCCCTGACGAGCTGGATCGCGCAGGGATGGATCGGATCAAGGCGGAATTTGTGCAGGCGACAGAACGCGCAGCGCGGGCCGGGTTCGACATGCTGGAGTTGCATTGCGCGCATGGCTATCTTCTGGCCTCGTTCCTGTCACCCCTCACCAACAGACGCAATGACGACTTTGGCGGCTCTCTAGAAAACCGGGTGCGCTTTCCGCTTGAAGTTTTTGCCGCCATGCGACGCGTTTGGCCCGTTGGCCGTCCAATGTCAGTCCGCGTTTCCGGCACAGACTGGAAGGAAGGCGGTTTAACCGAAGCCGACCTCATCGGAGTAGCCGAAGCATTCCGTGACGCGGGTTGCGATCTTGTCGACGTTTCAGCAGGACAGACTGTCCCTGAACAACAGCCAGTCTATGGCCGTATGTTCCAAACTCATCTGGCTGAAGCTGTTCGTAACGTGCCAAGGATCGCGACAATGGCGGTCGGCGCGATTACAGAAGCCGCTCAAATCAACACAATCCTGCATACGCGGCGCGCCGATTTGGTCGCTCTGGGGCGCCCTCATTTGTGGAACCCATATTTCACTCACCAGGCAGCAGCCTGGTATGGAGCGCAAAATGAGGAGTTCTGGCCACCGCAATATCGGAGCGGTGGCGCGCAAGTATTTCGTGAGGCGGAAAAAAATCGCGTACGGATGCTTGATCTGCAACGGAAAGCCGCACCGGGGCGCCATGTCAGTTAGGCATTGTCGCCCGGCAATCGACCAACGCGTGTTACGTAATCAATTTTTTTTGCGTAAGTAGAGGCTTGTCTCAGGAAGCGCGGTGGATTGGAACGGACCGCATTATGGATCTTAGGCCTTGTGAGGATTTTCCGGCAAATATACCTCATTCGCCTCTTCAACGAATTGGCTGAGAGTCTGATTGGCTGTTTTGATGATCTGGAACATCGGATTCTGCGACTGCACCGCAAAGGCGACTTGATATCCAGACCTTTGCGTTGGGTTCTCACCTTTTCGATCCCGGGAAAAGGTTATTGCGCCGGTGCACCGGCGCAACTGCCACTCCTAGTTGTATGCGGCCATCAAGGCTTTGGCTTCATCTATGAGGGCTTGTCCATCGATGCCCTTTTCCTTCATTTCGGAAATCCAAGCCTCATAGACCGGCGCCGCGGCCGCGGCCCATTCGGCCGACTGCTCCGCGCTCAAGGTGACGATATTGTTGCCCATCTCGACGGCAAGATCGCGCGATGGTTCGTCATAATCCTGTTGCGTTCCGCCAGCGAATATTGAGAATTTGAGGCCGGAAGCTTCGTCAATCACAGCCTTCAGGTCGTCAGGCAGGCTGTTGTACTTTTCGTGTGACATTGCCAAGACAAAGGTGACGGTATACAGCATCGGGCCGGTAAACTCGGTATGATTGTCCACCAGTTCCGGCACCTTCAGCGCCTTTGTAACCTCCCAAGGGATGGTCGTTCCGTCGATAACACCTTTGGAGAGGGCCTCGGGCACGGCTGGTACCGGCATTCCAACGGGTGTTGCACCCAACTCTTTCAATAATGCGTTGACCTGACGTGACGCGCCGCGGATCTTCATGCCATTGAAGTCCGCTGGCGTCAGAACGGGTTTGTTTGCGTGGATGACCCCTGGGCCGTGAACCCAAACACCTAGCACCTTGACATCTTTGAACTCGGTGTCTGCCATGTGTTTTTGCATCATCTGCCAATAGGCGGAGGAAGCAGCTCTCGCATCGGTCACAAGGAACGGCAGCTCGAACACTTCGGTGGACGGGAAACGCCCCGGAGTATACCCGACCACGTTCCACGTGATATCAATCGCACCATCGATGACTTGGTCAATCAGTTCCGGGGGTTTGCCACCCAACTGCATCGACGCGTATCGCTTGATTTCGATGCGTCCTTCGGATGCCTCTTCGATTTCATCGGCCCAGATATCAATGATCTTGCTGGGGATTGTGGCCTGGGCCGGCAGGAAGCTTTGCAGATTGAACGTATATTCGGCAGCTAGCGCCATCCCCGCTGTCGTTAGCGCTAGGGCGGCTCCTCCGACAAAGCCTTTGAACAGGTTTAGTATGGTCATTTTCTCCTCCCTTGACCTTTGTTGAATGGCTTGCTCTGATCCAATAGCGCAGATCGGAGCGGCAAGATTCCCAAGGTTTTTTGTGCCGTGACCGCAGTCGGCTAGATCTAAAATGCGCCCACATCACACCGGGTCCCAGGTGAACACGTCTTCGGTTCGATCGAGGTCGAAAAAGCTCGGCCTCATTGCGGGAAGGGCATGCTCCAAAACGCTTTCCGGCGTCCAACCTTCGTTTCGCTGCATTCCCCGAACGGGCCGCGACTGACCCATCAGGAAAATCTCGTTGTTGCGCACCGCAAATATCTGCCCTGTCACATCTTTCGCGTCATCCGAGGCAAGAGCGGTTGCGACGACGGCGATCTTGTCCGGTGTCATCTGGCGCAGTTTTTGGATACGCGCACTTTCCTCTGGGGTTGTCGCGGGAATGGATTCCGTCATTCGGCTCCATGCAAACGGTGCTATGCAGTTGGACCGGACGTTGTAGCGAGCCATATCCATCGCAATGGATTTCGACAGTCCCGCAATGCCTAACTTGGCGGCCATGTAGTTGGCCTGACCTACGTTGCCGATAAGCCCAGACGTCGACGTCATGTGGACAAAGCACCCAGAGGTTTGTTTGCGAAACACCTCTGCGGCGCAGCGGCTGACATTGAATGTTCCTTTCAGATGAACGGCAACTACCTGATCAAAATCCTTCTCGGTCATCTTGTGAAAGATCGTGTCACGCAAAATCCCGGCATTGTTGACTACGATGTCGATACCGCCAAAGTCTTCCTGCGCCTGCTCGACCATGGCCTTGGCATCACGGAACTGGGCTACCGAACCATAGTTCACTACGGCTTCACCACCCCCTGCGATGATCTGGTTCGTGACTGCGCGAGCAGGTGTTTCATCCTGTCCTTCACCGTCGCTTTTCGCGCCGATGTCGTTTACCACGACCTTGGCGCCAGACATTGCCATCATCAATGCAATGTCACGCCCGATCCCACGCCCCCCACCGGTGACAAGTGCTACTTTTCCCTCCAGCAGACGCTTTCTCAAGATCCAAACCTTCTTGCTACACCCGTTTTTCCCTAATTCAGAATGGCTTGTGGTGATTGGAAAACCTACCTGCCAATTCCTGGATTGCGCGGTCAATAAATTAGGTATACAAGTACTACAATACTTTTTATGAAAACGGAAGTGGTTTGAGAGGCGAGCTTCGTGAGTCAGCTAAATCACTACAATGCCGCCCAAGTTATGGTGGACATCAATGTTTCAAGAGGTTTCGGTGAAAAGTGCGCCTTTGTCGATCCCGACCGGTCCCTCACATATGCGCAATTGCAAAAGGCGACCAACCGGGTCGCCAACATGTTGAACCAGCTCGGGCTTCATCAAGAGACCCGAGCCGCAGTATTAATGTTGGACACGGTAGACTATCCGGTTGTTTTCTGGGGGTGTGTCCGTGCAGGCATCGTTCCGGTCTGTCTCAATACGCTCCTGACTGCTGATCAGTACCTCTATATGCTGAGCGACAGCCGTTCTCAGGCCATTTTCGTGTCCATCGAGCTGATCGATTTGGTCGAGCCGCTTATTGACCAGCTTCCGTTCCTCAAGCACGTCATCGCCGTCGGCAATGATTGCGGTGCCTTCCCGACTTTGCGCGCGCTTATGGCCGAAGCCAACGATTCATTCGAAACCGCGCTGACCCATCCGGACGAAACAGCGTTTTGGCTATATTCTTCGGGGTCGACCGGCGCGCCGAAGGGCGTTAGGCATGTCCATACCAGCCCAGCCTATGTCGCCGACACCTATGGGCAAAACGTGTTGGGAATTCGACACGATGACGTATGCTTCAGCGCAGCAAAGCTTTTTTTCGCATATGGGCTGGGCGCAAGCATGGCGGTTCCCATGTCGGTCGGCGCAACTGCGGTTTTGCTTCCGGACCGGCCAACACCGCAATCTGTACTGGACATGATGCAGCGCTTCAGGCCGACCTTGTTCTTTGGCGTTCCAACGCTTTATGCCGCCATGCTTGCAAGCAACTCATGCATCCCGAAAAACGGCTCGGACCGGTTGCGGCTTTGCATTTCGGCGGGCGAAGGCTTGCCTGAAGATGTCGGCACGAACTGGGAACGCCGCATGGGGGTAGGTATACTGGACGGTATCGGGTCAACGGAGATGCTGCACGTGTTTTTGTCCAACCGACCCGACGATATCCGCTATGGCACATCGGGGCGCGAATTCTCGGGCTATAAACTCCGACTGGTCGATGAGCAGGACCAGGACGTCGAAGACGGCGTTCTGGGTGAGTTGCTGGTCTGTGGCGGCTCGGCTGGTGACGGGTATTGGAATCAACGTGCAAAATCTCGTGCCACGTTCATGGGCGAATGGACCCGAACCGGTGACAAGTACATCCGCGATAACGAAGGGTACTATCATTACTGCGGTCGAACCGATGATATGTTCAAGGTCAGCGGTCGCTGGGTGTCTCCCTTCGAAGTGGAACAGGCAATCATTTCTCATCCCACAGTGATCGAGGCCGCCGTAGTGCCGCACGAGGATGAGGAGGGCCTTGTCAAACCCAAGGCCTACGTCGTGCTGAACGATGCCGGCGACGAAAATGATCTGATCAGGGAACTCAAAGACCATGTCAAGAAATCAATTGGGGTTTGGAAGTATCCTCGATGGGTTGTCGCGGTAGACGAACTGCCCAAAACCGCGACTGGCAAGATCCAGCGGTTCAAGCTGCGAAACTGAGAGCTTGTAGGAAACACCACACGACGGGAGCGCAGAATGCTGGAAATCGTGATCCTGGGGAGAGGAGGCCAAGGCGCACAAACTGCGGGAAACTTGTTGGCGCAAGCGCTGTTTGCCGAAGGCCACTATGTGCAGACGTTTTCCACCTATGGCGGTGCGCGTCGTGGTACCCCGGTCACGTCATCCCTCAGAGTGGATGCCGTCCCGATCCGCAGGCGTTGCAACATCGCAAACGCCTCTGCCCTTCTGTGTTTTGATGACAGCCTGCTGGATGGCGCATTTCTTGAAATTGCGAAGGCGGGTGCGGCAGTGGTGGTCAACACAGCGAAACATAAAGAGATGCTGCCAGCGTCGGGTGACCACAACATCATACAGGTGGATGGCAAGGCCATCGCGCGTCGAAACAATCTGGGAAAAATCGTGAACTCTGCCCTGCTGGGCGCGTTCGTGGCGACACTCGGCAAACCTGGAATTGATACCATGTGCAGGGTCATCAAAGAAACCGCGCCGGCGAAAGTTGCTGAAAACCTGGCGGCGTGCCGCGAAGCATTTGCACTGTTTCAGCCGGTCACCGAGAAAGCCTAGATCATGAACAAGCAGCTATCCCATTTGTGGACTCATTTGACCAGTGAAGGTCGCAATACCGGCACTTGGCGCAGTGCGCTGCCGAACTATCAGAACCAACCCTCGCCGTGCCTAGGGGCCTGCCCGGTCAACGGGCGAGTTGCCGAATGGATCAAACAAGTCGGCGACGGAGATCTGTTTGGCGCATGGACAACCCTCACCGACAACAACCCCTTCCCGGCAATTGCAGGGCGTATATGCCATCACCCTTGCGAGACAGCTTGCAACAGGCAATACATGGACGAAACTGTCGGCATTTGCAGCCTGGAACGGTTTGTCGGTGACACAGCACTTGCAGAAAGGTGGCAGTTTCCCGCAGCCGAAGAGGAATTGACGTTCTCAGTGGCCATCATTGGCGGAGGGCCTGCCGGACTGTCAGCGGCCTATCAACTTCGCCGCCTCGGCTTCGGCGTGTCGCTTTACGAGACAAAGGACGAGTTGGGCGGTGTGATGCGATACGGTATCCCGACCTATCGATTGGCCAGATCGGTTCTGGCGGCCGAAATAGAGCGGATCACCGCCATGGGTATTACTTTGCACCTTGGGATTCCTGCAATCGATGCAATGGCATTGGAAGCTCTTCAAGATTCTCATGACGCGGTATTTCTGGCAACAGGCGCCAGTGTGCCGAGACGGCTTCCAAACTTGGACTACTCCTGTCCCTGGGTGATCGACAGCGCCGATTTTCTTGCCGCTTCAATACCTGAGCAAACTCGCGCAACAGGGAAACGAGTTGTCGTGATCGGCGGCGGTAGTGCGGCAATAGATGTCGCGCGAACGGCCCGGCGCCTTGGTCGTGTCGTCAGGGTACTTACGCTGGAACCGCGAGATCGGCTACCCGCACAAACCGTAGAAGTTCGCGAAGCCATCGAGGAAGGGGTCCAATTCGAGCACGGCACGATGATGCAATCGGCCAAGGTAGCGACCGGTGCCGTTGTTTTGAAATGCGTTCCTGTCAAATTTCGTTCCGGTCTACGGTCGGGTCAGTTCTCGGTCGAGCCACTGGATGCCAGCGGGTTCGAGATAGTCGCGGATACTATAATCCCAGCTATCGGCCAGAATGCCGATCTTGTACGATGGCGCGGAATTCTGGATGAAACAGGCCCAGTGATCAACACGGATTCCGATTGGAAAACAAGCAAACCCGGCCTTTATGCAGGCGGCGATGTGGCAAGCACAAACCGCTTTGTCACTCACGCCGTCGGCATGGGCAAAGAGGCCGCTTTTGCAATCGCCTCGACATTGCTTTCCGACGGCAAGAGCCCAGTCGAAGGCAGCGTCGAGCCCGTCGAATATGAACGGATTAACACCGCTTATCACGCCTCGCATGAGCGCAACCGACAGTATACGATTGGAGTCGACAAAAGACTGGCCGGTTTTGAAGAGGCACAAACTCCTTTCGGCCCAGACGAGGCTCGGTCAGAAGCCCAGCGGTGCTTCAGTTGCGGCACCTGCATCTATTGTGACAATTGTTATTTCTATTGTCCCGACATGGCGATCACCAAGCTCGAAAACGGCTATGCGGTGAACGCGGATTATTGCAAGGGCTGTGGGCTTTGTGTGGCCGAATGCCCAACCGGTTCCATCCACATGCTGGAGGACATATCGCCATGAATGCGCCCGCTTTTACCGAAGACCTTCAGCTGCTGAACGGTAATCACGCCGTGGCTTGCGGCGTTTGCCTGGCTGAGCCTGACGTTGCGCCGGTCTATCCAATAACGCCGCAAACGCCGATTTTGGAAAAGCTTATAGAATTCCAGAGCAAGGGAGCATTTCTGGCCGAACTTCTGACTCCGGAATCGGAACATTCGGCCATGGCCGCCGCAATCGCCGCATCCGCTACCGGAGCGCGGGTGTTCACGGCGACCTCATCACAGGGGCTGCTGCTGATGCACGAGTTGTTGCATTATGCGTCCGGTGCCCGAACCCCTATCGTGCTGTTCAATGTGAATCGAACACCGGCGGCGCCATGGGGATTCTGGCCTGACCAGATCGACAGCTTGTCCCAACGTGATACGGGCTGGGTGCAGCTTTACAGCGAAAGCCCCCAAGATTCGCTCGACACCGTGATACAAGCGTTTCGAATAGCCGAAGCCGTCGATCTGCCGGTCATGGTCAATCACGACGCGTTCTATGTTTCGCATTCAGTTGAACCCGTCAACGTTCCCGACCAAGATCTGGTCAGGAGTTTTTTGCCGCGTGCTCCACGCGACTTCCGACTTGGCGACGGAAGCGGCAGATCACTGGGTGCACCCGTCGATCAAACAACTTGGAACCTGACGCGTCGGGAGCTGGATACAGCCATGAAACGCGTTGAAGAAGTGACCCGCGAAACTGGAACTGTGTGGGAGAAACTGACAGGTCGGCAATCCGAGCCACTTGAAAAATACCGTTGCAAGGACGCAAAAATCATATTTGTGACCATGGGCAGTATATCCGGCACCGTTCATGAAGCAGTCGATCATCTGCGCGAGGCCGGTATTCAGGCTGGGCTTGTCAGAATCCGGCTGTTCCGCCCTTTGCCTGTGCACACTTTGCGCAATGCCCTGACCAGGGTGCCGTGCGCTATTGTGATCGACCGCAACTATTCGCCGGGAACGGGCGGAGTTTTGCATCAAGAACTGAAATCCGCGCTGTACAGTATGAAGAATCCACCACATGTGCACGGGTTTCTTGCCGGTGTCGGTGGTGTGAATGTGCCGGTCGAACGCATCGTGGAAATGGCCGTTAGATACGGAAATGCTGAAACTACGACCGATCCGATCTGGGTGGAGTAGGTTATGGAAAAAATCAACTACCGTGACGAGGGGCAGTTTTGTTCAGGGCATGTTGCTTGTGCCGGTTGCGCCGAAGCGTTGTCGATGCGGGTCATCCTCAATGAAGTTGGCGAAGATGCCGTGGGAGTTGTCGCACCATCCTGTTCGGCCGTCATCCTTGGTGGTCACCCGATGAGCGCTTCAAAAATTCCGGTTCTCCATGGAACACTGGAATCCGCCGCGGCCTCTGCCAGCGGCGTTAAACGCGCCCTCAAGGCACAAGGCCGGGACAATACGACGGTCCTCTGCCTTGCCGGGGATGGTGGAACTTATGACATCGGGCTGCAGGCACTATCATCCGCTGCAGAACGCAACGAAGATATTCTGTATATCTGCTTTGATAACGAAGGCTACATGAATACGGGCGGCCAAAAGAGTTCCTCAACCCCGCATCTGGCAACGACTGGCAGCACCCCGCTAGGCAAGGCTAGCCACAAAAAGAACCTTATCGAAATTCTTGCCGCCCACCGGATACCATATATTGCCACCGCCAGCCCCTCCCATCTTGGTGATATGGCGGCGAAAGTTGCGACGGCCAAGTCGATCCGGGGCACCAAGGTAATCATTGTCCTGATACCATGCCTGCCTGGCTGGGGCGTAGCGGAAAACGCCGCGATCAAGACCGCGAGGCTGGCAGTCGAGGCCTGCGTGTTTCCCTTGCTCGAGGTCAGGAATGGAGTCGACTATTCATTGGCCGTCCCGGAAAGACCACGTAGAATCAACGCGTATCTTGCCGAACAGAAACGGTATCGTCAGTTGGATGATCAGGACAGAGCCACGCTTCAGTCAGAAGTTGATGACGCTTGGACGCGGCTACTGGCGCGGGCAGAGGGGAAACCAACGGCTTGAAGTATCATCCATTTGGACTTGATTTCAATGGATCGATGTCGTGGTTAGTACATCCGAACAGTGGTTATGATTGGATAGCTTCAGCATGACTCATCGCAGCCGCGGCTTTTTTTCGGCGCTCTATCTGTTTCAACATGGTAGCGATTGTGATCGAGGCGTAGGTCGACAGGGAAATTTCCCGGATTTCCTTCGAGATGTCGAACAGAGCCCATTCTTCGTTGGTCGCCTGGGAAGGGTCGGCGAGTTTGCATCCCATCGACGTGTCTTCGAATAGGCTGATGACTTCCAGCAGGTTAAGCCGCTTGGCATTGCCCGTGAAACTGTATCCACCGCCGACACCGCGGGTTGCCTGAACAAGTCCAGCGCGGCCAAGTGTCATCAAGACTTTGGCCAGGTGGTGGGCGGACACGCGATACTTCTCTCCGATTTCAGCGGCTGAAAGCTGGCGGCCCGGATTTGATGCCAGTTCGATCAAAGCATAGATTGCCAAACGACTTGATTGCTGCACGACTACACCTCTTGGGCTTATGCTAAGTTGTACTCAGGAAGTCTCGCTGGCAAGACTCAACTCCATTTGGATGTAAGGACCAGCCATCATACCCTCGCTGCGAAAAAATGACATGTGCAGCGGATCCTGGCGCCGAACCATCGTTCGCACTGTAGTAATGCCGATCTTCCTGAATTCCTTACACAATGCCTGAAATAAGGCTTCTCCGATGCCTTGCTGTCGGTGATCCGGATCAACCGATACTGCAAAAACCCAACCGCATGGCTCTGACCCGAACTCCCAACCCCGTACTTCGCCGACAATCAGGCCAAGAATTTGCCGCTGGGAGTTTTGTTGCGTGGGCTCGGCGATCAAAAAGAATCGCTCATCGACATGCCGCGAACCGTAACGTTCGAAAATGTCCTGCCAATACTCAGGTTTTGGTTGTCCGGTGATCCGTGCATCCAATTCGATGGCATGCGGAAGCTGGTCCGATGTCGCCTTGCGGATACGCAACCCTTCTTCTTGCAAACGCGTTTCCAGCGCATCAGTCATGGCAGCTCCTGTTTCATAAACCTTCGCGTCGAGTAGTTTGGTATCAGTACCAGAATGCGGATTTTAGGGTAATGTCGGTCAGGTTGGCAACCACGAGTGCAGCTGGCATCCGGACTGGCACTACCGGTTTTTCCTGTTTCAATCTGTTTTTGAGAATTTTGTGTACTGCAAAGTCTTTTAAAGTATAATGGTACCAAATTATATCTTTATCCATCAGGGACTCAAAAAGGGTCACAGCCATGAAGCGAATCGTTAGCCTGAACGTAAATGGCCGGACAGTCGAGCATGTCATCTCCGACAACCTTCTTTTGATTGATTTCCTGCGCGAACAGCAAGCGCTCACGGGAACAAAAAAGGGGTGCGATGGTGGGGAGTGTGGTGCGTGCACGGTTCTGCTGGACGGGCGTCCACGACTGGCTTGCCTGACATTGACGGCCAGTTGCGAGGGCTCTGAGATCGAAACTATCGAAGGTCAGGCCCGGAATGGCAGGCTGTCGGCCCTCCAGCGAGCCTTTCATGAAAACCTTGGTTCACAGTGCGGTTTCTGCACGCCCGGAATGATCATGGCCGCCGAGGGGCTGCTGCGCAATAACCCCGACCCGGATGATGCGGAAATCAAGACAGCATTGGGGGGCAACCTTTGCCGCTGCACCGGCTATGTGAAAATCATCAAGTCTGTGAAAATCGCGGCTTCGGAGGCGAGTCGATGAATACAAAGTCAAAGGTGGTAGGTCAGCCCGTTCCGCTGGTGGACGGAATTGAAAAGGTAACCGGCCGCGCGAACTATACTTCTGACCTTGATGCTCGCGACGTTTTGGTAGGCCGTATCCTTCGCGCTCCGGTGAGCCACGGTCGCATCATTTCGATAGACGTTTCTCGTGCTTCGGCACTCGATGGCGTTTGCGCAATCGTCACCGGACAGGACTGCGACAAGACATTTGGCGTCATCCCGATAGCAATGAACGAATACCCGATGGCACGTGACCATGTCCGATATCGCGGCGAACCGATCGCAGCCGTCGCCGCCCGGGATGCCGCGACGGCCGCCCGCGCGCTCGAATTGATCGACGTCGAGATCGAGCCGCTTGTCCCATGTTATACACCAAGTGAATCCCGAGCGCCGGATGCACCGCAACTGCACGAAGGAAAACCAGGCAACCTTGAACGAGAAGTACACCACGTTTTCGGTGACCTGAACGCGGGTTTCGATGAGGCTGATATCGTTCGTGAAGAGACGTTTTCCTGCGCCGAAGTCAACCACGCCCAGATGGAACCCCATGCAGCGTTGGCAGAATTTGATGTTGAGCGCGAAAGATTGACACTGCATTCAGTTACGCAGGTTCCATTCTACGTCCACCTGATGTTGGCGCGATGCCTGGAAATGGACAGTTCGCGCATACGAGTCGTCAAGCCCTTTGTCGGCGGCGGGTTTGGTGCACGCACGGAGACGCTGAACTTCGAGATTATCGTCGCGCTTTTGGCCCGAAAAGTCGGAGGCAAGGTGATGATGCAGCTAAGCCGCGAGGAATGCTTCCTGACTCACCGGGGACGTCCCAACACGCAAGTCAAGCTCAAGATTGGCATGACTCATACAGGAAGGATTACGGCGGTCGACTGCGAAACCGTGATGAACGGCGGGGCTTATGCTGGTTATGGCGTCGTAACGATCCTTTATGCAGGCGCACTGCTTCATGGGATCTATGACATCCAAAACGTCAAGTATGATGGTTATCGCGTCTATACCAATCAACCGCCTTGTGGCGCGATGCGTGGACATGGAACTGTCGACGTTCGCCATTCTTTCGAAGCGATGATTGACCGGATGGGTCGCGAACTTGGTCTTGATCCCTTTGTCGTGCGCCGGGCCAATCTGTTGCAGGCTCCTCTGTTCACTAGCAACGGGTTGATGGTCAACTCCTACGGCTTGGGGGAATGCCTAGACAAGGTCGAAACGGCCAGCGGCTGGTCAAACCGCAAGGGGAAATTGGGGAACGGCCGTGGCCTTGGGATGGCGTGCTCGCACTATGTCTCGGGCGCAGCTAAGCCCGTGCACTGGACAGGTGAACCTCACGCCGTTGTTTCGATGAAACTCGATTTTGACGGCAGTGTAACGGTTCTTACTGGCGCTTCCGATATCGGCCAGGGTTCGACTACGATCGTCGCGTTGGCCGCTGCAGAGGTCCTGAGCATTGACCTTGGCCGGATCCGTGTGGTCGCCAACGACAGTGTCATCACACCCAAAGACAATGGGTCATATTCCAGCCGGGTGACCTTCATGGTCGGCAATGCCGCCATTCAGGCCGCCCGAACACTGCGTGAGAGACTGATCAATGCCGCCGCCGAGTTGTTGGACACGACACCGGAGGATGTCGAGTGTGAAGCCGAAACCTTTTTCGTCCAAGGCGGCTCGCAATCGGAACTCTCCTTTCACGACGTCGCCATTGCCGCGCTTGCCAAGGAAGGGACTATTACCGTCAAAGGCACTTTCTCGACGCCAATCGAAGCTCAAGGAGGCAAGCACAGGGGTGGAGCGGTTGGGTCTACCATGGGTTTTTCGTATGCGGCGCAGGTGGTTGAAGTCCGCGTGGACGAAGACACTTGCCAGATCAACGTTGAAAAAGTCTGGGCTGCCCTTGACTGCGGGTACGCCATCAATCCTCTGGCCGTTGAGGGGCAGATCGAAGGCTCTGTCTGGATGGGCATGGGTCAGGGCCTATGCGAGGAAACACACTATATTGATGGTCTACCCGCCCATGCCAATTTGACAGACTACCGTTTCCCGACAATTTCAGAATCTCCTCCGATAGACGTTCATATTGTCGAAAGCATCGATCCGCTGGGGCCGTTTGGTGCCAAGGAAGCGGGCGAAGGTGCGTTGTCGGGATTTCCGCCAGCGCTGGTGAATGCGGTGGCAGATGCAATTGGATTGGATGTGAACTTTTTGCCTGTCACGCCCGATCGATTGCTTGACGCACTAGTAAAGTACCGGCGTGCCAGCCGCCGAAAGGAGGCAGCGGAATGACTGAAGTTCTTCCAGGTTTCCACCTTGTCGAACCGACCTCAATAGGCGAGGCG
>NZ_JBXWQW010000059.1:0-21772 GCF_059612585.1 Ruegeria sp. YKSF57
GTGCAGAATGGCAAAGCCATGCGCCACCGGGTTGCGCGGAATGTCCGAGCCGCGAATGTTCAGCAGCCACATGATCGAATCGGGCAGGGTGATCACCGCAGCCTTGCGCCCCGCCGTGGTCAGATCCCCGGCCAGACGGGCGATCTTGCTCTCAGAGCTTTCGCCGGCGAATTCGATCGGATGCGCCTTGACCGGGTTCATTGGCGGGGCGGGCTGATCGGGCCAGACCCGGTCCACCAGGTTTTCGCAGCGCACCAGTTCGATACCGGTGCCGTCCAGGTCCGCCAGCGCGCCCTTGATCTGACCCGCCGCATGCAGCCACGGATCGAACCCCACGCGCCCGCCATCCGGCAGCTTTTCCTTCAGCCATTGGGTCAGGCTGACATCCGGCCACGGCACCGGGGTAAACGCCGCTGCGACCTGCGCCTTGACCTGTGTGCGATAGCGCCCGTCCACGAATACGCCCGCCACGCCCCTCAGGGCGGCACAGAACCCGGCCGAGCCGGTGAACCCGGTCAACCAGGCCAGCCGGTCGTCATGGGCCGCCACATATTCCCCCTGATGGGCGTCCGCACGCGGGATCAGGAAGCCGTCCAGCCCGTGCTGTTCGATCTGCCCGCGCAGCGCGGCCAGCCGCGGCGGCCCCTGTTCCGGGCGGGCGGTCACTTCGAATGTCTGGAACATGGAGGCCTCGTTCGTCACTTGTCTTCGGCCGAAAGGTGCGGCGCGACGCGGGGAAAGTCCAGTCGCAAAGCCGTGCGCTCATTCGGCAAAAAAGCCGAGCAGCGCCCCAAGGTATTCATCCCACACCGCGTTGCCCGGCATCGGGATGTGGTTTGCGGTTTCCAGAACCATCAGCTCGGCATCGGGGATGCCTGCCGCAAGTTTCTGAGCCTCGGACAGGGGGTGAACATTGTCGTGCCGCGCGTGGATGATCAGCGTCGGGCAGCGGACCTGGGGCAGAAGCGGCAGCAGCGACTCGCGGTGAATGGCGTCGCGCACCTTAAGGATCGTCTGTTGTGAACTTGCACCGATCATGTTGCGCGCCATGTCGTGTACGGCGTCCAGCGGCCCTTCGGGGAAATAGCTGAGCATCATGGCGGAAACGAAGCTGATCTCAGGCGCGCTCCACCCTTCGGCAGCCAGCGCGCGCAGCGCGTCCGAACTCAGTTCCGGCGACCGCCGCCCGCGCCCTTCGGCATAGCCGCCGACGATGACAAGGCGGCGCACGCGGTCGGGGTGTTTCACGGCAACACGCACCGCCGACAAGGCACCGCCGGATTCCGAAAACAGTCCAAAACGCTCGAACCCGGCGGCGTCTGCCGCGGTTATCATGTTCTCGGCCAGAGCGTCGAACGAGAATTCCTCAAGCGCGCGATCCGACCGGCCAAACCCGATGGGATCGAAACGCAACAGCGTGTGATGCGCGCCAATTGCCTCGAACAGCGCGCGCTCGGATGGTGTGTTCCACTCGGCCTCGATGTCCGTCGTGTTGTATCCGCCGCGCACCAAAAGCGGCCCCGATCCGGTCACGGCATAGGCAAGCGATTTCCCCTCGGGCGTCTGCGTGTACCGGATGCGTTGCACCGATGCCGGTGCGGGCATGTCCTGCCCGACCTCGGCAACAGGGGCTACCCATTTGAGCCCCCGCCGGGCAACCGTGGCGATCACCCGTTGCGACTTGCCGTCATCGCCCACGGCCTTGCGGGCGGCGGCAATGCGGGCGCTGATGGCCGAGTCGGACACGATCCGGCCATGCCAGACCTCTTCGACGATCTCGTCCCGGCTGACCAGCCGCCCGGCGTTGCGCAGCAGCAGATGCAACAGGTCGAACACCTGTGGTTCCACCGCAACCGGCGCGCCGTCGCACAGCAACAGGTGCTCCCTGGCGTCCAGAACATAGGTGTCGAAACCGTACCGCATGTCGAGATAACACCCGTCTTTTGCCGATCCGGCAAGGTGTTACCGCAAAAACAGGGGTTTCTAAGGGAAATCCAAGGACCGTCTTCAAGCGGCAGGGGGGCGAGGTGCGCCATCCTGACAGCATCACTATTGGAGGACCCCGACCATGATGGCGCCGTTTGACACCGCATTGCTTCGCCACACCGCCGACAGGCACCAGCCCCCTTCGCGCACCGAACGCGTCGCAGCCAGACAAGCCGAAGAGGCGGTCAATGAAAAACGCCGCACCTTGTGGAACAGTGTGCGGCGTCATCTCGACTGGTGGGCGGGGCGAATCAGCTCGCCTTCCTGATCCCCATCACCCGCGCCCGCGCGCGCGGGTCGCTGTCGAACAGGGCCGCCAGTTGTTCCGTCATCGCGCCGGCCAGCTGTTCGACATCGGTGATCGTCACTGCGCGGTCGTAATAGCGGGTCACGTCATGGCCGATCCCGATGGCCAGCAGCTCGACCATCTTGCGCTTTTCCACCATGGCGATCACGTCGCGCAGGTGCTTTTCCAGATAGTTGGCGGGGTTCACGCTGAGCGTTGAATCATCGACCGGGGCGCCATCCGAAATCACCATCAGAATCTTGCGCTGCTCCCGCCGCGCGATCATCCGGCGATGCGCCCATTCCAGCGCCTCGCCGTCGATGTTTTCCTTCAGCAGGCCCTCTTTCATCATCAGGCCCAGATTGGGTCTCGCCCGCCGCCACGGGGCATCGGCGCCCTTATAGATGATGTGGCGCAGGTCGTTCAGACGGCCGGGTTGCTGCGGGCGGCCATCGTTCAGCCACGCCTCGCGGGCCTGTCCGCCTTTCCACGCCCGCGTGGTAAAGCCCAGAATCTCGACCTTGACATTGCAACGCTCCAGCGTCCGCGCCAGAACATCGGCACAGATCGCGGCGATCGAGATCGGACGCCCCCGCATCGACCCGGAATTGTCCAGCAGCAGCGTCACCACCGTGTCCCGGAACTCGGTATCCTTCTCGACCTTGAAACTCAGCGGTGTGGTGGGGTTTGCCACAACACGCGCCAGACGGCCCGCATCCAGAATGCCTTCCTCGCGGTCGAATTCCCAACTGCGGTTCTGCTGCGCCTGCAACCGGCGCTGCAACTTGTTGGCAAGGCGCGAAACCGCCCCTTTCAAAGGCTCAAGCTGCTGGTCCAGATAGGCGCGCAGCCGTTCCAGTTCTGCGGGCTCGGCCAGATCTTCGGCCGCGATCTCTTCGTCATGGGTGTCGAGGTAGATCTTGTAATCCGGATCGGCCTCGGAGGCGGGCGGCGGGGCAGGAGGTTCCTGCGGCGCTTCGCCCTCGGGCATCTCGATCTCGTCGCCCATGTCGTCTTCGGCCATCTCGTCCATCGAGACCTGGGCCTGAGACTGATCCTGCTGTTCTTCCTGGGCCTGTTCGGGGTCGGCGTCGGCGTCCTGATCCTCCTGATCGTCCTGACCGGTGCTGTCGGGATCGGGCTGTTCGTCGGCGTCGTCCTCGGCCTGATCATCCTGATCCTCGTCCAGTTCGTCCGGGTCGTCGCCCAGCTGGTCGCCATAGCCCAGATCCTTGATCACCTGCCGCGCGAACCTGGCGAACTCGGCCTGATCCGAGAGGATATCGTCAAGGTTTTCCAGCGTTCCGCCGGCCTGTTCCTCGATGAAGCCGCGCCACAGGTTCATCACGTTCTCGGCGGCGGGCGGCAGGTCGCGCCCCGTGGCCAGATGCCGGATCAGATAGCCCGCGGCCACCGGCAGCGGCGCCTCGGCGGGTTGCTTGCACTGGTCATAGCCACGCCGGATCGCCTCGTGGCTGATCTTGACGTCGATGTTCGACGCGGTGCCCGGCATGTCGCGCGCGCCCATCGCCTCGCAGCGGGCAACCTCCATCGCCTCATAGAGATCCCGCGCCATGTCGCCCGGAGGGGCATAGCGGTTGTGCGTGGCATCGTCGTGATAGCGGCGCTGCAAGGCCAGCGCATCCGCCGTGCCGCGTGCCAGCAGCACCTCTTCGCGGCTCATCCTGCGCGAAACCTGCGGCAGCCGCATCGACTCGCCCGACAGCCCCGAGGGATCGACCGTGTATGACACGTTCAATTCCGGATCGTGGGCCATCACCTTGGTGGCCTCGGCCAGCGCCTTCTTGAACGGATCGGCGGGGTTGTCGTTTGGTTTTTTCATCAATCGGCCCCTGCCTGTTCAAGCGTCATTTCACCGGTCGCCAGCCGCGCCAGCACATCCACATGCACATCCAGCGCATCCACCACAGTATACCCCGGTTCCTGCCCGTCAAAGGCCAGATTCAGATCGGTGCCCGCCAGCACAATTGCGTCGGCGTCAAGATCGTTGACCATGCGGCGGCCTGCATCCAGAAACAGGGCGCGGTCGGACGCTGAACATACCCCTGCAATCGCCATGTCCTGATAGGTCTGCCCCAGCGTGTCGATCTCGTCTTCCAATGCGACCGCGCCGGTCTGCGCAAGCTGTCCATAGAGTTTCGTTCGCATCACAACCCGCGTACCCAGCAATCCGACGGTTCCAAACCCTTGCGAGGCGAAATAGGCGTCCAAAGGTTTGACCGCCGATATCAAGGGCAATGAGGACAGTGCCACCGTCTCGTCATAGCAGAAATGCCCGCCCAGAGATGTGATCGCTGCGCAGTCGGCGCCCGCCGCTTTCAGCCGGTCGATCAGGCCCGCATAGATCCGCGCCTGCGTGTTCCGGTCATCGGCCAGATTGGTTCGCACCAGATCCTGCACATCCGCATGAACGATGGTCAGCGCCAGCCGCTTGCCCTGCGCGGCCACAGCGGCAGTCAGCCGCTGATAATAGACCACCGTCGCCGCAACTCCGATCCCGCCTATCAAGCCGATATGCACGGCCGACGTCATGTCACCCCAGGCTCGCGCTCGCGGCGCTTTCCGGCAGTTCCTCGTCAAAGCAGCGCTGATAGAATTCGGCCACGGTCTGGCGTTCCAGTTCGTCGCATTTGTTCAGGAAGCTCAGGCGGAAGGCATAGCCCACGTCGCGGAAGATCTCGGCGTTCTGCGCCCAGTTGATCACCGTCCGCGGGCTCATCACCGTGGACAGATCGCCATTCATGAACGCCGTCCGGGTCAGGTCGGCGACGGTCACCATCTGGCTGACGGTCTTGCGCCCTGTAGCGGTGTTGTAATGCGGCGCCTTCGACAGCACGATCATCGTCTCGGCGTCGTGGCTGAGGTAGTTCAGCGTCGAGACCAGCGACCAGCGGTCCATCTGCGCCTGGTTGATCTGCTGCACCCCGTGATAAAGACCGGTGGTATCGCCCAGACCCACGGTGTTGGCGGTGGCAAACAGGCGGAAATACTTGTGCGGGGTGATGATCTCGTTCTGGTCCAGCAGGGTCAGCTTGCCGTCATGTTCCAGCACGCGCTGGATCACGAACATCACGTCGGCACGGCCCGCGTCGTATTCATCGAACACGATGGCGACCGGGTTGCGCAGCGCCCAGGGCAGGATGCCCTCGTGGAATTCGGTCACCTGCTTGCCGTCGCGCAGCTTGATCGCGTCCTTGCCGATCAGGTCGATCCGGCTGATATGGCTGTCAAGGTTGACGCGCACCGCAGGCCAGTTCAGCCGCGCCGCGACCTGTTCGATATGGGTCGATTTGCCGGTGCCGTGATAGCCCTGGATCATAACCCGGCGATTATGGGCAAAGCCGGCCAGGATCGCCAGCGTGGTTTCCGGGTCGAACTTGTAGGTGTGGTCCATCGCCGGCACCCGGTCCGAGGCTTCGGAAAATCCCTTGACCATCATGTCGGTGTCGATGCCGAACACGTCACGGACCGAGATCTCTTCGGTGGGTTTTGCGTTGATGTCGATCGATCCGTCAGCCATGCGCCTCGTCCTTATCCTGTGCCCCGCCTGGCGGGTTTGAGCCCGTGTGTGGTGCAACATATTGCGGACAAGGGCAAGGGAAAGGCGCGCGGTCCGGCGACTGATACGGCGTTTCTTTCCAAACTGGCCTTACCGATGATCGCGCCAATGCCCGGCGGCGGTTTTCCGCGGGGGCAGCATGGTCCGGCCAAGTCTTGTTTGAAGTCAACTTGTTCCAAGCTATTCTGAAATTCAGATACGTCCTGAACGCAGGAGAAATCAACATGGCGCTGGATATTTTCGGCCCAACTTCGATCTCGATCGGATCGACCACGAATACCACCAGCGCGCAATATACCGCGTCAAAATTCGGGGCGGCGTGGAGCGTCGACGTTCTGGATGCCGGGGGGCTGTCGCCCTCGGATTACACGGTCACGATCTCCAGCACCGGGTTGCTGACCGTCACACTGGAACCCGGCATTTTTGTCGATCCCGACGCCACCTTTACGCTGCGAGTGAACGCGACGACCGGGCCGGGAGTGGGCAACAACGGCTCTCTGATCGTCACGGTCGCGCTGCCGGATGGTATCGTGCCCTGCTTTGTGGCTGGAACTTTGCTGGAAACCGCCGCAGGGCCGGTCCCGGTCGAAGACATTACCGCCGGCGACCAACTCCGGCTTGCGGATGGCGGGCTGGCCGCTGTCACCTGGGTGGGGCAACGCACATTGCATCCCGACCAGCTTTGCGCCCTGCCGCGTCTGTGCCCGGTGCGGATCAGCCGCGACGCGCTTGGCCCTGGCTTGCCGACCCATGATCTGTTGGTCTCGCCCCAACACCGCATCGTGCTGGAAGGATGGCGCGCACAGCTTCATTTCGGCGCGGATCAGGTTTTTGCCGCCGCCATTCATCTGGTCGATGACAGCCGCATCCGGCAGATCATGCCCGATGGCCCCGTCACCTATGTCCACGTGGCCTGCGCCCGGCACGAGGTGGTTCTGTCCCACGGCCTCAAGACCGAAACCCTGTTTCCCGGCGATGCGGCCCTGATGGCGCTGGACCGGGCCGACGTGGCCGAGTTGAAAGACCTGTTTCCCGAAGTGTCGGGCCACGATCCGGCGCGCCTGCCGGTGACGCGCCTGCCCTGCCTGAAGCGGTACGAGGCAAGTGTTTTCAGGGCTATGGGCTGACTGACCGGCACACCGAGAACCATATGGCTTTTCCGGTAGCGGACGGCAGGTTGGATTGAGCGGCGCCGACCCTAGCTGTGCAACCGCTTGTAATCCTGCGGCGTGCATCCCATCCGGCGTTTGAAGAACCGGGTGAAATCGCCGGGATTGCCGTAACCCGTTTCATAGGCGACATCGGTGACGTTGTATTCCGGCACGGCAAGCATCCTGCGTGCGATGTCCAGACGGGCATGTGACAGCAGGTCCGAATGGCTCGTCCCGAACGCGGCCAGTTTCCGTCGATAGCTGCGTTCGCTCATTCCAAAGGCAGCGGCAATGCGGCGCGCCGAGATGTCGACAGGCGATGAGGCCAGGAACTCGGTGATGCAGGCTTTCAGCGCCTGCTCCGGCTGTCGCGCCTCGGGTGTTCCGTTCCCTGCGACCGGGGCTGACAAGGTCACGTCGGCGCGGATGATCGTGCCAAGATCGAAGGCCAGACCGAAATGGTCGGTATCCGGTTCCACGGGCAGGTCTTTCAGGTTCTCCGGCAGGTCACCCGAGCGCAGGGCGATTGGCAGCCGAAGCGCAACCGGCTGCAGGCCCGGCGCAAGGATGCGTCGCGCCCCTGACAGCATGATGCTCAGGTTATATTGCAGCACCGACCACCGGTCGGACCATTCGGTCGCGGATGTGGTGCGCAGCACCCAGACCTGCTGGCCGCGGATTTTGCAGGAAAAACGGGCGCCAGTTATGAAGCCGTTGAAGACCCGCGTCATGGCCTCGAGCGATTCCCGGTTGGTGATGCCGGTGGGCAAAGGAACACCCGCCACGGAATGGGTCTGCGCGCGCTCTGTCGGGTCCATGGAAAGACTGTCGAACAGGAAATTGTTCTGCCCGTTCTCCCGTTGTACCAATTCCAGAAAAAGTTCGGTCGCGTGCAGGGGGACATACCCATGAGGTTCGTCCACGATGTTTCCCGGAAGCCCGGCCCGCTCGGCCAGCCGTTCCAGTTTGCTGCTTGGCATGTCCGCCGCACCGAATACCGGGCGCAGGGCAGGTGCAAATACGAGATCGAGACGGATCATACCGCTTCTCCTGTCCCGTTTTCTGAAAACGTCAATTCACTGATCGATAGATTGCCGCTGAACTCTTTTTGGCCGGAAATGCTAAGCATCTTCCTGCAAACATCGTAATATTACAATGAATTATTTCAACGACGATCTGGGGGAGTATAATATGACTGCTTTCAAGACATTAAGGCGGCTGAAGGCGACGGCATCTGCCGCGATGATTTGCGCGGGCATGTTCACCGCGACCGTGTCGGCGGCGCAGGACAAGCCGATGAACTTTCTGATCATCTGGGGGGATGACGTCGGATACTGGAACATCAGCGCCTACAATCAGGGCATGATGGGCTATGAGACCCCCAACATCGACCGCATCGCCAGCGAAGGCATGCTGTTCACCCACGCATACGGCGAACAGTCCTGCACCGCCGGGCGCGCCAGTTTCGTCACCGGTCAGTCAGGTTTCCGCACCGGTCTGCTCAAGGTCGGCCTGCCCGGCGCCAAAGAAGGGATGAGCGAGAAGGACCCGACCATCGCCGAATACATGCGGTCCAAGGGCTACATGACCGGCCAGTACGGCAAGAACCACCTTGGCGATCTGGACGAGCATCTGCCGACCAACCACGGCTTTGACGAGTTTTTCGGCAATCTCTATCACCTGAACGCCGAGGAAGAGCCGGAGAATGCCGACTATCCCAAGAACCCCGAGTTCAAGGAAAGATTCGGCCCGCGCGGAGTAATCCGTTCGAATGTCGACGGCACGGTCGAGGATACCGGGCCACTGACCCGCAAGCGGATGGAAACCATCGACGAGGAAGTCACCGCCGGGGCGCTCGATTTCATTGACCGCGCGGTCAGCGAGGATAAGCCGTTCTTCCTGTGGTACAACACCACCCGGATGCATATCTTCACCCACCTCAAGGAAGAAAGCCGGGGTGTCACCGGGCTGGGCATCTATCCCGACGGCATGGTCGAACATGACGGCATGGTCGGCGAGATGCTCGACAAGCTCGACGAACTGGGCATCGCCGACAATACCGTGGTGATGTATTCCACCGACAACGGGGCCGAAGTGTTCAGTTGGCCCGATGGCGGCACCACGCCGTTCCGCAACGAGAAGAACTCGAACTGGGATGGCGGCTTCCGCGTGCCGATGATCATCAAGTGGCCCGGCGTGATCGAGCCGGGGCGCAAGTCGAACACGATCATCAGCCACCTCGACTGGTTCCCGACTTTCATGTCGGCGCTGGGCGATGCGGACATGAAGGAAAAGATGCTGACCGAAGCCCCCTTTGGCGAGGGCAACGAGCCGGTGCATCTGGACGGGTACGACTTCATGCCGTATTTCCGCGGCGAAGCCGACAAGGGGCCGCGGCGCGAGTTCTTCTATTTCTCCGACGGCGGCGACCTGATGAACCTGCGCTATGACCAGTGGAAAGTGGTCTTTGCCGAACAGCGCGCCGAAAGCTTCGATGTCTGGCAGGATCCGCTGACCCCCTTGCGGTTGCCCAAGGTGTTCAACATGTTCTCGGATCCGTTCGAAAAGGCCGACCACGAGGCGATCAACTATCCGCAATGGCGGCTGGAACGGGCCTATCTTCTGGTTCCCGCCCAGGCCTTTGTGGCGCAGTTCCTTGGCACGTTCGAGAAATACCCACCGCGCCAGAAACCCGCGAGCTTCTCGATCGACCAGGTTCTGGAAACCCTGCAGACCAATCAGGGCGGCTGAAACGGCCAAAAACCCCACCACTCACAGAAGGGCGCCCCGACCGGGCGTCCTTTTTTCGACCCCGCGAGGTTCCGTTGCAGGGCGCGTGACAGCCCACCGCTCTGCGTCTACGCTGCATATGGGCATATCGACAGGAGGGGTCCATGCACCGCAAGCTCGCGGCCATTCTTGCCGCCGATGTCGTTGGGTTCACCGGCATGATCGTCCGCGACGAAGAGGAAACGCTCAGGCGGGTGGAACAGCTGCGTCACGAGGTGATCGGGATGCAGGTCGAGGCCCATCGCGGCCGCGTGTTCAAGGCCATGGGCGACGGGTTTCTGGCCGAGTTTTCCAGCACGATCGAGGCGGTTCACTGCGCGGTCGCGATCCAGCGAACCATGGCCATCAACGGCGCGCGCGACCGGGACACCACATCGATGCGCCTGCGGCTTGGGGTTTCCGTAGGTGACGTCGTCGTGCAGGACGGCGATCTGCTGGGCGAGGGAGTCAATCAGGCTGCCCGCCTTCAGGCGCTGGCGGAACCGGGCGGCATCGCCGTGTCGGGCGAGATCATGAGCCAGATCCGGGGCAAGATCGACCTTCCGCTGCAGGATTGCGGCCACCAGCGGGTCAAGGACTCCGATGATCCGATCCACGTCTACATGACGCGCGAGCATGGCGAGAACCGCGCGCGCGGGCTGTTCGATTTCGACGAAGACGCATTGGCGGCGATGTCGGCCACAGGTGGCTGTCTGTGTGGTGCGATCCGGTACGAAATCAGCCTGCCGCCGATCAGTACCGGCTATTGCCATTGCCGCTTTTGCCAACGGTTCACCGGCGCGGCGATGAGCGCGTGGACGGCGTTTCCCGCCTCGGGCGTACGGTTTCCCGGGGCTGAGCCCCGGTATTTTTCCTCGTCTCCCATCGGCGAGCGCGGCTTCTGTCCCGATTGCGGATCAAGCCTCACCTACCGGCTGGTGCAGCCAAGGCGCGCAGCCTATCTCGTGGTGATGACGACCAGCCTTGACGAGCCGGGCAAATACGCGCCCGCCGCCCATAGCGGCATCGAAAGCCGCATGCCGTGGCTCGACATCCTCGACGATCTGCCCCGCACCACCTGCGCCAATTCCCGCGTGCTTCAGGAAGCCTGGTCATCGGTGGGCCTGCCGGACCCCGAGACATGGGTGCCGCACGCCAAACCGCCCAAGGTGTTCTGAACCGCAACCGGTGCCCCACCCGCCGCGCGCGGGATTTACAGCGCTGCTCTCAACTTCTACCGTTCCGGACGCCCCGACCCCTGCCGGTGGAGACCAATGCCGCACGACACCCCCAATATTCTGCTGGTCATGGCCGACCAGATGACCCCCTTCATGCTCGAGGCCTGCGGCCACCGGGTCGCGCGCACCAGACACATGAAGGCGCTGGCCGACCGGGCGGTCAACTTTGCCACCGCCTATACGCCCAGCCCGATCTGTGTACCTGCACGGTCGTGTTTCATGACCGGGCTGCACACCTCGACCACCGGTTGCTACGACAACGGCGATCCCTATCACAGCTTCATCCCGACCTTCGCCCATTACCTGACCAACGCGGGCTATGACACCGTGCTGTCGGGCAAGATGCATTTCATCGGCGCCGACCAGCTGCACGGCTTCCGGCGGCGGCTCAACACCGACATCTACCCCTCGGGGTTCATCTGGTCCTACCCGCTGCTCGATGAAAACGACCCCAACGCGATGGCCTTCGATTTCGCGCCCCAGTACCAGGCCCGCAATATCGGCGCAGGCTGGAGCGCCGAGCTGCAATATGACGAGGAAACCCATTTCCGCGCGCTCGAATACCTGCGCCACGCCCCCGACCGGCCCTTCATGCTGACGGTGTCCTATACCAACCCGCACCCGCCCTATATCGTGCCCCGCAAATACTGGGACATGTACAAGGATGCCGACCTGCCGCTGCCGCATTACCCGGCGGACATGGATGCGCATTATTCGGATTTCGACCGCGCGTTCTTGCGCTGGTACGGGCTCAACCGCAAAAGCATCCGCAATGAAACCGACCTGCTCGCGATGCGCCGCGGCTTTGCCGCGCTCGCCCACTACATCGACGACAAGCTGGGAGAGCTGCTCGACGTGCTCGATGAACAGGGCCTGCGCGACAACACGATGGTCATCGTCACCTCGGACCATGGCGAGATGCTGGGCGAAAAGGGCCTGATCCAGAAACGCAGCCACTATGAATGGTCCGTCCGCATCCCGCTGATCATCGACCTTCCCGGCGCCGGGTACCGCCGCGTCGACACGCCCGTTTCGCTGATCGACCTGCCCGCCACCTTCCTTGATCTGGTCGGCGCCACGCCCGCCCGCCCGATGGAGGGGCGCTCGCTGATGCCCGCGCTGCGCGGCGAGCCGCTGGACGAGGTGCCGGTGATCTCGGAATATCACGGCGAAGGCATCATGCGCCCCAGCTTCATGATCCGCAAAGGTGCGTGGAAATACCTCTACTGCCACCGCTCCCGGCCACAACTCTTCAACATCGACGCCGATCCCGGCGAGTGGACCAACCTGGCCGGAGCGCCGCAAGCCGCCGATATCGAACGCGAGATGGCGGCGATCATCACCGATCGCTTCGATCTGGATGCCATCGAACGCGATGTCTGGGCGCGGCTGGCACAGAAACAGGTGGTCAACGCGGCCATGGCGGCGAACGAGACCGCGTGGGATTATCAGCCCGACCCGAACGCATCGACGGCCTATATCAGAACCTGAGAAACGGCCCGTCCGATGACTCGAACAGGCCTGCTTCTTTCTGGTCTCGAATACCCGAATTCCGCCGCAACCGCCGGGCGCGACGTTTATCTGAAATTGCGGCTGTCCTTGATCTGATCCCAGGCCCAGACCACTTCCTGCAACTGGTCTTCCTGGCTGCGGTCGCCGCCGTTCATGTCGGGGTGCAGCACCTTGATCAGCTTCTTGTAGGCCGATCGCACCTCGGCCTTGGTCCAGCTGTCCTTGGCCTCAAGGATCTCGATGGCGCGCCGTTCGGTCGGCGGCAGGCGGCGGCCTCCGGCGGCGGCACGGCCCGGGTTCTTGGTGGCATTCTCGCCCAGAACCTGATGCGGGTCCTCGATGCCCAGCC
This sequence comes from Ruegeria sp. YKSF57, assembly GCF_059612585.1. NCBI lineage: Bacteria > Pseudomonadati > Pseudomonadota > Alphaproteobacteria > Rhodobacterales > Roseobacteraceae > Ruegeria > Ruegeria sp. YKSF57. The sequence goes on from NZ_JBXWQW010000059.1 coordinate 12,872, forward strand.
GCGCCCAGGCGCGGGTTTCGGGATCGATGAAGGGCTTGGTCTCACGCTCCCACACCTTGTCCTTCGAGCGCTGCGCGTTCAGCTCGGCCTCGGTGGTGCCGTCGAAAAAGTTCCATTTCTGGTTATATTCGCGCACATGCTGCTGGCAGAACCAAAAGAAATCGTCCAGAACGTCCGGCGCCTTTGGCGCGCGGTACTTGCCCGCCTCTTCGCATCCCTCGTGGTCGCAGAGGCGGGTCGAGGTCTCGGACGCACCCGACATGCCCCGCCGCCCGCGCGGGTTTTTCTTCTTTGCGGATGAGACCGACATGTCGAACCCGAACGGGTCTGATTTCACCATGGCGCTGCTCCTTACGAACTCGTCTTCTCGACTCGGAGGCAGCAGTTTAGTCTAAGTGGCCGAAGATAGAAGAGGGGAGCGGCAATTATTTTGCCGCATGAGCAGAAATGAGCATGACCGAAGACATCCGTACCCGCCTGACCCAGGCGTTTGAGCCGCGCGAGCTTGACGTGATCGACGACAGCGAAAGCCATCGCGGCCACGCGGGATATCGCGAAGGTGGCGAAAGCCATTTCAATGTCCGCATCCGCGCCGAGGCCTTTGCCGGCAAATCCCGCGTCGCCTGTCACCGCGCGGTGCATGCCGCCCTGGGTGACATCGTCCCCCGCATCCATGCGTTGTCGCTGGATATCGGCAGCTAGCGCCGCGCTGGTCCGCGCAGGGCGGCACCGCTTTGACACGGCAGGCGCCCGCGCTAAGCTGGCCGGATCAAGTTGGATCGAGTATCGCCATGCCGCCGACCAGAAAACTGGCCGCAGTCCTCTCTGCCGATGTCGTGAACTATTCGGGGCAGATGAAGGCTGACGAAAACCGAACGCTCACCGAGCTTCGCAAACTGCGAAAGGACGTGTTCGAGCCGATGGTCGCCGATCATCTGGGCAACGTGATCAAGCGCATGGGCGACGGCTGGCTGGTCGAGTTTGCGGCGGTTTCCGACGCCGTGCGCTGCGCCCTCGATCTTCAAAGCGGCACGGCGCAGCATTCCGCGCTGCAACTGCGGGTCGGGGTACATCTGGGCGACGTCGCCTTTGACGATGACGACATCTTTGGCGACGGCGTCAATCTGGCCGCTCGCCTTCAGGCCGAGGCTGAACCGGGTACGGTGCTGATTTCCGACGTGGTCCAGCGCAGTGTCGACGAAGAACTGGCCAAGATCTTTCGCCGGGCCGGAGATCGCAACTTCAAGAACCTGCCCGCGCCCGTCCCGGTGTTTCAATGGTCCCCGCCCGAGGCGCCGCCGCCGCGCGTGACGCCGAAAACCCATGCCCAGTCCCTCATGATCGGCGTGCTGCCGTTCGACAACCTGTCCTCGGATCCCGATCAGGCGTTTTTTGCCGACGGCATCACCGAAGAGATCATCACCACGCTCTCCAAGCTTCCGAAACTGCTGGTGGTCGCGCGCAATTCCACGTTTGTGTACAAGGGGCGTTCCGTCGACATCAAACAGGTCGGGCTGGAACAGGGTCTCGATCTGGTTCTGGAAGGCAGCGTGCGGCAAAGCCGCGACCGGGTCAGGATCACCGCCCAGCTCATCGACGCCAGATCGGGGATGCATCTTTGGGCCGACCGTTTCGACAGGCACCTCGAGGATGTCTTCGAGGTGCAGGACGAGATTGCCCTCAAGATCGCGACAGAGCTTCGGGTCGAACTGCTCGAAGGCGAAATGGCCCGTTTCCGCGGATCGGGAACCACCAACATGGAGGCGTGGACCTCGCAACTCAAGGCGGTCGAATGCTGCCGGAAAGTCACGAAAGAAAGCTATGCCGAGGCCCGCCGTCTCGCCGAGCGCGCAATTGCGCTGGATGCATCCTACTCGGCCCCTCTGTGCACCCTCGGGCATGTCTGCACCGTCGAGGCACGGCACGATTTCACGCCGGATCGCGCCGCAGCACTGGCCGAGGCGCGCGAATGCGCGCAGCGCGCCCTGCAGATCGACAGCTACAATCCCGAGGCCCACGCGATCGACGGCTTTGCCGAGGCCATCGACGGAAATCTCGACGCCGCGATCCGCAAATTCAACACGGCGCTGGCGCTCAATCCGAACCACGCCGATGTCGCCGCCCGGCTTTCGCTGACGCTGGCCTTCAACGGGCAGGTTACCGAGGCGATCCGTTTCGCGCAGCAGGCCATCACGCTCAACCCGTACTATCCCGGATGGTATGCGGGCGTGCTTGGCTTTGCGTTGCGGCTCGATGGGCGACACGCCAGGGCCATCGAGGCCTTCAGGGAATACAGCGACATCGTCGAGGGCTTCGGCCATCTGGATCTTGCGATTGTCCATGCCGAAACCGGCGATATCGACACGGCCCGGCAAGAAGCGCAAACGCTGCTGAAACACCGCCCGAACTTCACGATATCTTCGTGGAAGAAAACGCAGCTTTACCGCGATCCCCGTAACCTGGACAGGGATTGCGATCATCTGCGGCAGGCCGGTCTGCCGGACTGAACAGCGTATCGGGCGCTGCCCGACCGCTGCCACCGGTTTGCCGCGCGTCCCGACAAGGCGCTAAGGTCGAACCTGCAAGATCACATTCATGGATCGGAGTGGCCGCATGCAACCTCCTGAGACGCAGGGCAAACCGGTGTTCAAAGCGGGGCTTGATCCGTCGCCCCGCACATATTCCGACACCGTCACCCTGTTGCGCCGCGCAACCTTCGCCCCCGACCGCCTGCCCAGCCAAACCCCCGCGCAGATCGAGGCATGGCTGCTCGAAGACGCGCTTGCCGCCGGGGATCTTCTGGAATTCTATCAGGAATTCCTGTGGCGCATGCTCAGGGCCGGGATGCCGGTGGAACGAAGCAGCCTGCATGTCGGCACTCTGCACCCGCAGGTCCTGGGCTATGTCTGGATGTGGAACAGCGACGACGGTTTCTGCGACGAGGGTGTCATCGACCAGTCGGTGCGCATGACGGATGCCTACCGCCGCAATCCGCTGTCCCGGGTGATCGATCATGGCGAACGCTTCCGTGCACGCCTCGATCCGTCCAGACGGGCCAAGCATGGCCCGTTGTTGGGCGACCTCGCCGAGCAGGGATATACCGAATACGCGGCCTTTCCCCTCCGCTCCGGCGGCGCCAACCACAATGCGGCAACCGTTGCGACACGGCAGCAGGGTGGGTATTCGGACGAAGAGTTCGGCCAGATCGAGCGCCTGTTGCGCATTTTCGCTCTGCATGTCGAACGCCACATCGCCGAGCGGATTTCCCAAAACATCGCCAGCACCTATCTCGGCTCGGATGCCGGCCGTCAGGTTCTCGACGGCTCGATCCGGCGCGGTTCCGGTGCCGCGGTCGAGGCGATCATCTGGGCATCGGACCTGCGCGGGTTCACGCGGCTTTCCGACCAGATGACCGATGGTCAGCTGACAGCCGTCCTGAATGCCTATTTCGAATGCCTCGCCAGTGCGGTCATCGCGCAGGGCGGCGATGTCCTGAAATTCATCGGGGACGGGATGCTGGCGGTGTTTCCCTTTGCGGCCTTCAGCGATGAGACCGCCACAGCACAGGCCGCACTCTCCGCCACACAACAGGCGCTGGGCGCACTCGATGCCCTGAACGCCGATCCCGCCGCTCTTGCCGGGGTCACGGCCTGGCGGCCCCTGCAGACGGGAATTGCGCTCCACCGCGGCACGGTGTTTTTCGGAAATGTCGGCGCGCCGGACAGGCTGGATTTCACCGTGATCGGCAAGGCGGTGAACACCGCAAGCCGGGTCGAGGCGCTTTGCAAAACCACCGAACGGCCCGTGCTGGTCACCGCGCCGGTTGCTTCCCTCGCCAGCCACGATCTCGCCAGCCTCGGCTTTTTCGAACTGGCAGGGCTGGAACAGCCGCTGGAGCTGTTTACGTTCCGCTGATCCGTCGCGCGACGGGACAACGACCTGCGCCTTGCCGCCGAGGGCCCTGAATACCGCAACTGCCGTTCTCGCGCGCGACACCGCTTTCATGCGCCAGCGAAGACCGCCAGCACGAATGCCCGACTACGCGCCTTGCCAAAAATAGTATCCGGTCAGGAACAGTCCAAAAGCTATGATGCCTGCGCGCAGCGTCGACTGAGGAACCATCAGAGACAGAAATCCGCCAAGATAACCACCTATGGAAGAGCTGACCATCATGACCACAGCGAATGGCCACGACACCGAACCGCTGAGGCCGAAAATTATGACCGCCACGATGCTCACGGCGAAAACCACCGCATTTTTCAACGCGTTGGCCTCATGCAGATCTGCGTGTCCGTTCAGTATCAGCGCGGCCAACAGGATCTGCCCCAGGCCCGCGCCAAAGTATCCGCCGTAAACAGAAAAGAGAAAAAGCACCGCAACCGGCAAAAACGCCCATATGCGGGCCGAACCGATCCTCAATACCAGAATTGCCCGCCGAATTCCGGGCGCGGTCGAAAACAAGACCGTCGCAAATCCGATGAGATATGGCACGGCCGAGGCAAAGGCTGCCTCGCCGAGGTACAACAGCAACAAGGCACCAAGCGTTCCGCCCAGAACGCCAATGCCTACGGGCGTCAGGCAATTCCGGCCAAGACGCTTCAACTGAGGGCGGAATGCCGGAAGCGCCGCAAGATTGGCGGGCGTCAGGGCCACCATGTTCGTCGTGTTGGCGACCAGGGGGGGCAGGCCCGCCCATATCAGGACTGGAAAGGTGAAAAACGTCCCGCCACCGGCAATGGCATTGGTGGCGCCCGCCAGAACGCCGGCGGCGACAAGAATCAGATAGGTCTCGACCCCTGCGGCTTCCAAGACAGGTTCCCCAACTGAATGACACGACCGTCCGAGTGCCGTGAAAACGGGTCACCCAAATCAAGTATGCCGGCGTTTTCAGTCTGGTCCGGGCCGCGCAGGTCCGTCAAGGAACAGACAGTCGGCGTGTTTTTCACCTGCGCCGTCAGGTTTTTTCTTCTTCGTCCAGTTCGGGCTGTGTCTCGGCCCTCTTGAAAGACAACGGCGGATCATTCGACTCCTGCGAGATCCGCGCCGGGCCGGAAATCGTGCCGGGCCCCGGAACCGGGCGGGCCAGCGGGATGCCCTCGGGCGTGTGACTGGGCATCTCGACTTCCGCAGTTGTCGGCTCGCTGCCCTCCGCCAGCGGCCTGCGAAAGACCAGCACGTTGCGCCAGTTGACCGTGCTTCCCGTGATCCCGCTGCGCTCTTCGCTGGGCAGCAGTTCGGCCCGCAGATATTCCCACCCCTCGGCCGCCAGGGCGTTGAGCGACTGTTGCACCGAAAGGGCAAACCGCCCCTCTGCCGTTTTGACACCCCTGGCCTTGGTGCCCTTTTGCGGGGCCGGGACCACCTTGTATTCGTATCGGATCATGCTCGCGCCTTTGGTTGATTGCGCGCAGGTTACTGCAACCTCCGTCCAAAAGGCCAGAGCTCTGAAACCCGCAACCGCCAGGTGGCGGCATTTCCGCCAGACCCGTGGCCAAAACCCGCCAACTTGACGCACGCCCCTGCGCGTAGGCTTAATGCAGGGGCGATTTTGCGATTTGATCCATGCTTTCAGGACCTGTCCATTGACGAAAGGCCAAGACAACACACGCTGGTGGATTTTGGGCGCGATGGGGGTGATCCTCGGGGTCATCCTGCTGGACGAAACCGTCGTCGGCGTCGCCCTGCCGACCATCCAGGCCGAGATCGGCCTGACCGCGCTGGGCGCGCATTGGGTGGTGAACGTCTATCTGCTGACGCTGGCGGCGCTGGCCGGAGCGGCGGGCAGACTGGGCGACATTCTGGGCACGCGGGCGCTGGTCGTGGCGGGGCTGGTGCTGTTCGGCCTGTCCTCGGCTGTCGCCGGGATGGCGGGCAGCGGCACAACCCTGATGCTTGCGCGCATGATGCAGGGGATCGGGGCCGCGGTGATCTTTCCGCTGTCTCTGGTGCTGGTCTCGATGTCCTTCGGCGAGGATGAGCGCGGCATGGCGCTGGGCATCTATGGCTCCATCGGCACCACCTTTCTGGCGCTGGGGCCGGTGGTCGGAGGGCTGCTGACCGAATACCTCTCCTGGCGCTGGATCTTCTGGATCAACCCGCCGATCGTTCTGGTCGTGGCGGCGGTCACCTGGCGGTTCTGGCGCGACCCCGACCGCGTGCCCGAGGACCGGTTCGACTGGCGTGGCCTTGTGCTGCTGGTCACCGGCCTGACCCTGACCGTCTTTGCCATCATGGAGGGGCCGGACCGCGGCTGGACCCGCGCGGACGTGGTTCTGCCGCTGGGTCTGGGGCTGGTGCTGCTGGCGCTGCTGATCCCGGCCGAGCTGAAATTCACACCGCCCCTGATCGCGGTGCGCCTGTTTTCCAACCCGACCTTCGCCGCCTCGAACCTGATCGTGTTCCTGGCCCAATATGTAAAGATCGCCAGCTATGTCTTTGGCGCGATGTATTTTCAAACCGCGATGGGCCTGTCGCCGCTGATGGCGGGCGTGGCGCTGTTGCCCGCCGTGGCGCCGCCGATGTTCTCGGCCCCCTTTGCGGGCAAGGCCGCAGACAGGTTCGGAACCCGTGGCCCGTCGCTCATGGGGGTGCTGGGGTCGATGCTTGGTATTTCGGCGGTGGCGCTGGGTATGGGGATGCACAGCCACGCGCTGATCCTTGCCGGGCTGCTTTTGTCGGGCGTCGCCGTATCCTTTCTGTTCGTGCCGCCGCAGCGCGCGGTGATGATGTCGGTGCCGCCCGCGATGCAGGGGCAGGCGGGCGGCATCGTGCTCAGCAGCCAGCTTCTGGGCGGCACCCTCGGCATGGCGCTCTGCAGCACGGTCTATGCCATGACCGGCAGCTTTCCGGCGGTGTTCTGGACCACCGCCGCCTTTGCGCTGGCGGTGCTGCTCTATGCGCACTTTGCCATCGAACATCCGAAGCACAGCAAGCCGAAAGGGACCCCGTGAAACCCAATCTGACCCGCCTCCTGCGCGCACTCGCCATCGCCTTTCTACCTGGCCTGACAGCCGGGCTTGCATCGGCGCAGGACGGCGCGCCAAAGCTCGACTTCGCCTCGCGCAATCCCGACTTGCCCAATGTCGCGGTGCTGGCCACCGGCGGCACCATCGCCGAACGCACCGACCCCAAGACCGGCGGCGCGGTTCCGGCGGTCTCGGCCAAGGATCTGGTTGCCGCCGTGCCGGGCCTGTCCAAACTGGCCAATATCGGCGTGCTGCAGGTCAGCAACATCGATTCCTCGCAAATGACCCCGTTGATCTGGGCCAGGCTCAGCACCGATCTGGACGCGGTGCTCGCACGCCCCGACATTGCCGGAGCGGTCGTCACCCACGGCACCGACACCATGGCCGAGGGCGCGTTTTTCGTGGATGTAACGCTCAAAAGCGGCAAGCCGGTGGTGTTCACAGGCGCGATGAACGACGCCTCCAGCCCCAACCCCGACGGCCCCGGCAACATCCATGCCGCCGTCGCACAGGTGCTGTCGCCCGATGCCGGAAACTGGGGCGTGACCGTGACCCTCAACCGCTATGTCAATTCCGCCCGCCACGTGCGCAAGACCCAGACAACCAACGTCCAGACCTTCAACTCGGGCGAAAAAGGGTATCTGGGCTATGTCCTGGGCACCGATGTGCAGCGCCTCAACGACCGGGTGAACCGTATCCGCCTGCCGCTGCCCGAGCCGATGCCGCAAGACTTTCCCGACATCCCGATCATCATGGATTTTGCCGGCTCTGACGGCCGATTGCTGCGTCATGCCGTCGACAGTGGCGCCAGGGGGCTGGTGGTCGAAGGCGTCGGCGCGGGCAACGTGAACGCCGCCACCTTCAAGGCCATCGAATACGCTCTGTCCAGGGGGCTGCCCGTGGTCATCGCCACCCGCGTTCCCCATGGCCGGGTCGAACCGATCTATGGCGATCAGGGCGGCGGCGCGACGCTGCAGAAAGCGGGCTGCATCCTCGCCGGAGACCTGCCATCGACCAAGGCCCGCCTGCTGCTGATGCTGGGCCTGCTGCAGCACGGGCCGGACAGGGCGGCGTTGGGGAAGCTGTTTGAGAGGGGATGACCCGGCTCCAGACAAAATAGCACCCGATTGGCCAGCCCTCACAGCAGAGGTTGCAGTTTGTCAAAGATGGTCTGCAACATGGGCGATGAACGCGTCGAGGTCGTCGGGTTCGAGGCCACGGCTGCCGTTGCCATGTGAACTGGTTTTTGCGGATGCAGTCGGCATATCGCAGCCCGAAGCGGCCAAACGCCACTGGACGGGAATATCTGCTAACTGACCTCGCCGCGCGGGTCGCGGACTGTTAAGACGCGGGATGGGGTGGATGGCTCCTGCTCCATCGGCGTCGCGATGCGCCATAGTGCAGTTGTCATGAACTGCTAGGAGAGGAGCCACCCAATGCAGATTACAACAGTCGGCCTCGATTTGGCCAAGAACGTTTTTTATGTTCATGGTGTCACGCCAGATGGTGCTGTGGGGTTCAGCCGGTCTTTGCGTCGCCGCAGATGTTGTCTTTCTTTGAGCGTCTGGAGCCCTGTCTGATCGGCATGGAAGCTTGCGGCGCGAGCCACTATTGGGCGCGAGAACTGACCAAGCTGGGCCATGAAGTCAGGTTGATCGCACCTGTCTATGTGAAGCCCTGCGTCAAGCGCGGCAAATCAGATGCGGCTGATGCGGAGGCGATCTGCGAAGCCGTCACCCGTCCGACCATGCGGTTCGTCAAGGTGAAGTCGCCTGAACAGCAGGCCATTCTTTCTCTGCACAGAGCGCGCAGTCTGGTTGTCCGGCAAAGGACCCAGACGATCAACATGCTCCGTGGGCTGCTGGCGGAGTTCGGCATCGTCTTTGCCCAGGGCGTTGGTCACGCCGTCCGGTTCGCGAAATGCACAATCCAAGGG
>NZ_JBXWQW010000060.1:0-21147 GCF_059612585.1 Ruegeria sp. YKSF57
GGTGCGCAAGAATGCCGACGCGCTGGCCGATCAGCTGATCAAAGGCGGGCTGGATATCGTCACCGGCGGCACCGACACCCATGTGATGCTGGTCGACCTGCGGCCCAAGAAAGTGACCGGCAACATCACCGACGCCGCCCTGGGCCGGGCGCATATCACCACCAACAAGAACGGCATCCCGTTCGACCCGGAAAAGCCGACCGTCACCTCGGGCATCCGCCTGGGCACCCCCGCCGGCACCACCCGCGGCTTCGGCGAGACAGAGTTCCGCCAGATCGCCGACTGGATCGTCGAAGTGGTCGACGGCCTGGCCGCCAACGGCCCGGACGGCAACGGCGAAGTCGAAGCCAAGGTCCGCGCCGAAGTCGCAGACCTCTGCGCCCGATTCCCACTATACCCGAACCTCTGAACCAAGGACGTCTAATCATGAGTTTTCATTCCATCGAACAGGCGCCCGCGCGTCTCAATCGCAGCGAACTGGCCGTTCCCGGCAGCCAACCCGGCATGTTCGAGAAAGCCGCAAAATCCGATGTCGATGTGATCTTTCTGGATCTGGAAGACGCCGTCGCACCCGACGAGAAAGAACAGGCACGCAGGAACATCATTCAGGCTTTGAACGACATCGACTGGGGCAACAAGACCATGTCGGTTCGCATCAACGGGCTGGACACGCACTATATGTACCGCGACGTGGTCGACGTTGTGGAACAGGCAGGGGAACGTCTGGACCTGATCATGATCCCTAAAGTAGGCACAGCAGCCGATGTCTATGCCGTCGACATGATGGTAACACAGATCGAGGATGCAAAAGGATACAAGAAGCGTATCGGGTTCGAGCACATCATCGAAACGGCGTTGGGCATGCAGAATGTCAGTGAAATCGCCGCGGCCTCGAAACGCAACGAAAGTCTGCATTTCGGAGTGGCGGACTATGCCGCGTCCACGCGCGCGCGGACAACGATCATTGGCGGTGTCAATCCTGACTATTCGGTACTGACCGATCCGGATGCCGGGGCCAACCGGGCGACACATTGGGGCGATATGTGGCACTATGCGCTGGCCCGTATGGTGGTCGCAGCCCGCGCCAACGGACTTCGCCCAATCGATGGCCCTTTTGGCGATTTTCAGGATCCCGATGGGTACAGGGCTGCGGCCAAACGTGCGGCCGTTTTGGGATGCGAAGGTAAGTGGGCCATCCACCCAAGTCAGATCGCCCTGGCCAACGAAGTGATGTCGCCCAGTGACGCCGAAGTGACAAAAGCACAGCGTATTCTTGTGGCAATGGCCGAAGCCGAGACAGCCGGAAAGGGTGCAGTATCCCTGGACGGCCGTCTGATCGACTATGCCTCGATCCGCCAGGCCGAAGTCATGGTAGAAAAGGCGCGTCAGATCGCTGCCGCCTGATCCGGCCATTTCCGGGCAAATGCCTGGGCCGCTGAATGACCCCGAAGGTCCAGGTCACCTGAATGGTCAAGAAGCGGGCCGGTATTTGCCCGTGGCTTTGCCGAGACATTTGCCGGTTTCACCCAAATCGGCCACAACTTGGTGGCACGGCAGCCTTTGCGTCAACACCAAGTCAGCGGAGCAACATCACATTGGCACATTGCGATGCCGTCAGGCGGTGGCATCCACGCCATCAACAGAACCGCCAAGATCAAGCACAAAAGCCGTTATCTGGTTTGCCCGCATTCCGCAGCGCGCAAATCTAAGATCGAGGTATTTCAGAACTGGCTTCTGGATCAGGCGGATCAATTCCGCGACAGCGACTATGGCCGCGAATTCTTTGAGTGAACCTACCCTGTAAACAGGGCAGGCCCGTTTTAGTTGCGTTTGTGAAACAGACCAGCCACGCCATTGGGCAGAAAGATCACCGTCAGCACCACGGCCACACCCAGCAGCAACAGGCGGTAATCGTCAAAGCTGCGCAGCAGTTCGTTGCCGATCACCACAATGAAGACACCCAGCACCGCACCCGGGAACTGGCCCATTCCGCCTATGGCCAGCATGACCATCGCCATCAGAAAGAACTCGGTTCCCAGCACCTTAGGCGTCACCACGCTGGTGTAGTGGGCATAAAGACCACCCGCCACGGCAGTGAAAACGGCAGATACGACAAAGGCCAGCATCTTGTATTTATACTCGTTGACCCCGATCGCCTGCGCAAAGGTGTCAGCATCGCGCATCGCGATAAATGCCAACCCCATACGCCCGCGCAGTACGATGAAATAGATCAGGTAGACGCAGACAGCCCCAAAGGCCAGTGCCACCCAATACCAAGTCAGCTTGTCGATTGAGGAGACCTGATACCCAAACAGATTCAGCCAAGGGATGCCCAGCAGGCCGGTATTGCCGCCCATGCCGATGGCCTTGCCCTGCTGGATCAACGGTGGCAGCGCCAGATGCACAGCAAAGGTGAACAACGCCACATATTCGCCCTTCAGCCGCAGGCTGGGAACCGCCACGATCAGACCGATCACCGCTCCGATCCCGGCTGCAGCCACAATCGCCAACAACGGCGTCAGCCCCGCATAGATCGACAGCATGGCCGAGCCGTAGGCCCCGAAGGTAAAAAACACCAGCTGCGCATAGTTGAAAATACCGGCATAACCCAGGATCAGATCCCAGCTGGCGATCACGATGCACCAGATGAACACCAGAATCAGTATGTGGTGGACATAGCTGTCGCCGATCACCCCGCCCAACACGGCCAGCCCGGCCACGACAGCCCAAAAGACCATCGAGTCGCGCTTGAGCCCGGTGCCGGTGAAGACCGACGGTATTTTGGCAAGGGTCGCGTTAACTTTCTCGGACATCTCAGTTCTCCCACACGCCGAACAGACCTTTGGGACGGACCATCAAGACAACGATCAGCATCAACAGCCAGGCCGGCATGGCCCAGCTTGGACCGATATAGAAAATGACAAAGGCTTCGAGTACGGCCAGGATGAAGGCCGCGACAAATGCCCCTTTGGTGCTACCCAGACCGCCCAGAACGACGATCACAAAGGCCTTGAGGAATGGCGCCCATCCACCTAGGGGCGAGACCAGAAAGACCGGGGCAAGCAGGATACCCGCCACACCTGTGAGAACCACGGACAAGGCAAAGGTGGTGGAAAACACCTGATTGACGTTGATACCGACCTGATTGGCGCCCTGCATGTCTTGACTGACCGCGCGCACAGCCTGACCATAGCGGCTTGCCGAGAGAAACAGCTCCAGCGCCCCAACAAGCGCCAGCGAGATCACAAAGATCGACAGCTTGTACCAGGTGATGGTGATACCGCCGATACTCAGAGAACCTTCGACGAAGGGCGCGATGGTGCGGGTTCCGGGGCCGAAAACCAGCTGCAACCCGTTTTCGATAATAAACGCCAGACCCAGCGTCACCATGATGGTGTTGATCTTCCAGTTATCAGATCCGCGCAGAGGCCGGATGATGGCCCGTTCAATCGCTACGCCGGTCAGCGCCAGCACTGGCAGCACCAGAGGAAATGCCAGCCACAGTGGCAGGCCTGGCCCACCCGCGACCAGATACCAGGCCAGAAACCCGCCTAGCGAATAGAGCGACCCATGGGCAAAGTTCAGAATGCGCGACGCACCATAGACCAAAGACAATCCAACGGCCACGACGCAATAGACCGCGCCCTGGGTGATGCCGCTGATCAGAATTTCGAGTATCTGCGTCATAGCACTTCCTGCATGTTGTCGGCACTGGCTTCGCGCACGATGCCCTCTTCGATCGAATAGACCCGATCGATCATGCCCTTGAGCAGGGCGAGGCTTTGTTCCACGATCAGGACAGTCAGGCCGTCCTTGTTCAGTTGCGAGACGGTCCTCAGCATCATCTCGGTCAAGTTCGGTGCCAGACCCAAAGAAGGCTCATCAATTGCAATCAGTGTCGGGTTCGACATCAGACCACGCCCCAACGCAACCATCTGCGCTTCACCGCCCGAAAGCGAACGGCACAGCTGTTTGCGGCGCTCGGCCAAACGGGGATACAGGGTAAAGACACGGTCGAGGTTTTGCGCCTCCTGCGCGCGAGCGCCGGACAGATAGGCCCCCAGCTGCAGGTTTTCGAGAACGGTCATGTCGGGAAACAGGCGACGGTCCTCAGCCACGTAAACCAACCCCTGCCCGACCAGATGTGGGGCCTTGCACCCGGCAATGTCGCTGCCTTCAAATCGGATCTGGCCCGATTTTACCGGCGTGAGTCCGCAAATCGCCTTGAGCAATGTGCTTTTGCCATGCCCGTTGGCCCCCACCACGGCCACCAGTTCGCCTTTGTCAACGCGCAGCGACGCATCATGCAACACGTGGAAGTCGTCGTAAAAGGCGTTGACGCACTCAACCTCAAGCATCGTGTTTCTTTCCCAGATAGATCTCGACCACATGGTCGTCATTCAGAACGACCTGCGGGGTGTCGAGCATGACGAATTCGCCAAAGTTGATGATCAGCACCCGATCCGCGATTTCGGCAAGCGCGCGCGTCTTGTGTTCAACCATTACGATGGTGATACTCAGTTCTTCGCGCACGTGACGGATGACTTGCAGGAACTCGACGATTTCCTCGGTGTTCAGACCGCCCAGAGGTTCGTCCATAAATATGATCTCGGGGCCTGTTGCCAGCGCCGCGCCCAGCATGATCCGCTTGCGGGTCAGCAGATTGGCTTGTGCCGCTGGCAAATTCAGATGATCTTCGAGTTGGGTCAGGAACAGGATTTCGTCCATAGCGATGCCGGGACCGCCGCCGCGCGCCTCCAGTCCGAACACGTTTCCGGCCAACAGGTTCTCCCCTACCGAAACAGACGATAGCAGCGTCGGGATCTGAAAGGTTTGCGCGATGCCCAACCCGCAGCGCTGATGCCGCTTGAGCCGAGTGATATCCTGGCCGTTGAAGATGACCTGCCCGGCCGTGGACCGCAGACCGCCGGTGCAAACATTCATCAAAGTCGATTTGCCGGCCCCGTTCGGCCCGGCCACACCCAAAATCTCCCCCCGCTCGATATGAAATGACATGTCGGTCAGCGCCCGGAACGGTCCGAACTGCATCGTGACATTTTCCAGCGACATTTGCGTCATGCAGCGTATTCCTGTGCTGATCCATGAAAAAGAGAAAATGCCGCGCCCGTCGCAAATGCGGAGGCGCAGCCAGTTGGGGAGTGTTAATTGATCCAGGATGGCTGTGCGATTTCGCCGACCTTCTGGTCGCCAACAACCAGGCGCACACGCTCGCCGTTCTGCACCTGGAACAGCTGTGCGGGTTGCGTGTCGGATCCGTTGTTGATGAAGTTGCGGTCGTTGAAATCAAAGGTGCCAACCAGACCCTCGTATTTCATTGATCGGATCGCGTCGGCAACTGCGTCATAATCCGACGCATCGCCCACCTGCTCAACTGCGGCGGCCCACATGTAAACCATGTCATAAACAGCTGCCGCCAGGCTAACCGAAGGTTCGAACCCATAGGCGGCTTCCCAGCGTTCCACAAAGGCATTGCCGGCGTCGTTGTCCTGATGCGCATTCAGGGTAAACGACAGCAGACCTTCGGCCTGACCTTGCGCGATTACGTCATCCAGACCGGTGGTGGCCCCGATATAGCCCACATTCAGAAGCACATCACCCGAGGGGTTTTCCTTGTATTGCGACAGGAAGGTAGTGGCCACGGCAGGTTCAAGCGCCTCAAGATGGATCAGCGAAGGCTGCGCTTCGCGGATCTGGCTCTGGATGCCGGTCCATTCCACGGTGTCATAGGGTACTTCCTGAATGTAAACCACTTCCCAACCTGCGGCTTCGGCAGCTTCGGCCATGGATCTGGCGTTGTTGATGTCCCATTCGAAATCGCCGTGCACGATGGCCAGGCGCTTGGTCTCAAAACTATGACCGGTGGTCATCATCATGTCGAACTGGGCTTTACCATAGTTCAGGTCGATATCCGACGCGTTGAAGATCGCTTTGCAGCTCATCCGCTCGGCCAGGTCGATCACCCCGGCAACCGCGTCATTGTGGATATAGGGAATGCCATAAGGGCAGAAGGCCGGTATGTCTGGGCCCATGCCACCATAGCCGTTGATCAGGGCGCTGACGCCGCCACGCTCGATCAGGTTGGCCGCAGCAGCGGCCAGTTTGTCCGGCGTCAGGTCACCGATGTCAAATGTGACCACTTCGATCTGGTTGCCCAACAAGCCCCCTTCGGCGTTGATCTCGCCCACGGCCAGGTTGATCGCCTGCTCCATCGTCTCGCCATCAGCGGCGAAATACCCGGTCAGCGGAATTGGCGCGCCCAGCGAAATGGTGTCGGCCATCGCCAAGGTTCCACTGGCGCCAAAAGCCATCGCACCCAGGGTGGATTTCAGAAAAGTCGTTGCCATTTTGTCCCTCCCGATTGGAACAGGTTGCGTTGGGCGACGACGCGGAAGGCGCTTGTTCTTTGACCTTTCCCAGCCCCGCGATCTGCATCCCGGTTCCGTCACCCTATGAAAGTTCAGCCGCATCATGCGGCCAGACTGACACCCCTCGGCACGCTGGAATCAGGCGCTTGAACGGCGTTGTCATTTTCATAGGGGCAAGTTTGTCCGCGCCTTGACTGAAATCTCTTCAGCCAAGACCTGAGGTTTCATCGGGTGACATTAGTAAGGTCCAGTTGCCACATTCCGTTGGGCAATAGATTTACCTACCGGAGAGCAACAATGACTGATCAAGAGCGCAACAAGGCAACGGTGGCTGACATCTACGCCACTTGCTGGAACAAGAACGACATGGTGCGCGTTGACGAGATATTCAACGAAGATGTGCGTCATGGTCTTCTGCTGGATGGGTGGCCCTCGGGCCGTGACGGGTTCAAAAAGCTGGTCGCCTTCTGGCGCGAAGCCTTCCCCGACATCCACGAAGACGCGATTGACCTGGTCGCTGACGGTAACACCGTCATGTCGCGCTTCCGCCTGCGTGGCACGCATTCCGGTGATTTCTATGGCGTCCCCGGTACAGGCCGCAAAGTCGACATCTATGGCGCCGAATGGTTCAAGTTCGACGAGAACGGCAAAGTGACGGATTACCTTTATCACGAAGACACGCTGGGCCTGTTCTTCCAGCTGGGCGTCATGCCCCTGCCCCATCTGAACATCGCAGGCGTCGACGGCAAAGAAAAGTGAGCCCGCGCGGCACCTTCGATCCACCGCTCAATACGGTCAGGTACGCGGGTACCTGACCTTTTGGCGTTGCAATGACCCAAACTCGGACGCGACCCGTTCATCTGCTTCAGGAGACCTGATATGGAACTGATTTCCGGCCTCGATTTCACCGACCAAACAGTGATGGTGACAGGCGCAAGCCGTGGCATCGGCCTTGGTGTGGCCCGCGCATTTGCGCTGCATGGGGCCGATCTGCACATCCTGTCCCAAGGAGAGGAAATCAATCAGGTCGCCCGCGATCTGGCGCAGGAGACCGGGCGCAATGTCACCGGCTGGATCTGCGACATCACCAACGGCGCCCGCGTGAAAGAGGTGTTTTCGCAAATCCCCGCGCTGGATGTGTTCGTTGCCAATGCCGGTCTGGAAGACGTCACCCCGATCAGCGACCAAAGCGATGAGGCCGAGGCCCGCTTTCGCCGCGTGATCGACATCAACGTAAACGGCACTTACCTAACTACCCGCGCAGCGGTACCGCTGATGGGTCAGGGTGGGCGGATCATCATCACAGCCTCGATCTGGGGCACGACCGCCGAACCGGACCTCAGCGCCTATATCTCGTCAAAACACGCAAATATCGGCTTCATGCGCGTGATGGCGAAAGAGCTGGGGCCAAAGGGCATTCGCGTTAACGCCGTCTGCCCCGGCTGGGTCCTGACTGGCCCCGCGCTCAACACCCTGCGGGAGATGGCGAAGGATCGTGGCGTGTCCGAAGAGATCATCGAAGGCGAGATCAGCGCCAGCCAATCCCTGCCCGGCGTGCAAAAGGCAAATGACGTTGCCTTGAGCTATCTTTACTTGGCCTCGCCCTTGGCGGCAAATATCACCGGACAGAAACTGAACGCGGACCGCGGCGCGGTCCAGGGATAATGGAGCCAAGGCGATGACAACAAATCGAAATCTCGTAACCGGTGCGCTGGTCGCGGATGCTGCCTCGCTGGGGTTGCATTGGCTCTATGATCAGCCCCGGATCGTCGAGCTGGGCGGTGACAATCCCGAATTCTGCGCCACCACGGCCCAGGATTTCGACGGCGTTCCAGCATACTTCGCACACCCGCTGAAGCAGCCTGGCGACTTAACGCAGTATGGTGAACAGTTGATGGTTCTTTTGAGTGCGCTGGCCCAGTCTGGTGGTACTTATGACCAAAAAGCCTATAACGCGGCCTTCGTGGCGCATTTCGGCTATGGTGGTACATTTGTCGGCTATATCGACCATGCTACCCGTGAAACGCTGGAAAATCTTGCGGGTAAAGCGTTGGACACGCCTTGCGGAGCAAATGACGTGCAACTGCCAGCCATCGCCAAACTGCCCGCGCTGGTGGCGGCAGGATTGGAAGGCCGCGCGTCGGATGCGGTACGCACGACCAATGTATCGCATGCGGCGGAAAAATACGGAGCCGTCGCCACGGCAATGCTGGTCTCGGCGCGTGATGGCGGATCAGCCAGCGATATCGTCGATGCCGCGATGGCTGCAGCGGATGCCGATATCCTGTCCAGACTGGAACTGGCCCGTGCCTCTACCGATCGCAGCAACCAGGAACTGACCGCCGAACTTGGTCTGGCATGTGAACTGGAAAGCGGCGTGCCCAGCGTATTGCACAACCTATTGACTTCGAAGTCCTACAAAGATGCCATTCGAACCAACATCCTGTCCGGCGGCGACAGTTGTGGCCGGGCCCTTCTGCTAGGTGCGGTGTGCGGGGCCTTGTACGGTGTGCCTCAGGATTGGCTGGATCGCCTAAACAATAAATCCAGAGTTCAATGCCTGATGGACCAGTTGGGCCTTTGACATTGAGTGTCCGGGACCACTTCAAGGGGCCCGGACATATCCCCTTCTCCAGCAGTAAAATCTCGATTGCCAGATCGGAGTAGCCGCCTGACCGCCGCGGGAGACATTCGTTGCAATCCGAGCAGTTCGCGACCCGGTTCTTTGCCTTGGGAAACTTGTCGCGGCGAGAATGCACAGCGTAATCGACACATCGCCGCCATTGCTCAAGAGGGCAGATTGAACTGACAAACTGAGACGGAATACCATCAACGATCACGGGTTTAAGCCCAGATCGGCAGATGGAAACAACTTATCGGTGATCGCTTGCAATCACGTGATTTCGACTGTCAAACCGCCGAAGCGAAAATAGCTTCGAGGGCATTCAACCGCATGACATCTCTCGGTGGCGCGAAGTATAAGCGTCCGCTGAAACGATGGGGTTTGGGAAATCTCGTCTCAATCCTGTTCCATGCAACACGGTCGGTTGGTGCGGCAAATAACTGGTGTTTCTGCGGGTTTTCGCTGAATTGGCGTTCCAAGAGACGAATCATCAGCCGCCTTGCGGAATAAACTTCAAGCCATAGGCACTGTCACGAAATACATCCGCCTCATTAAGCAGCCAATCCTGAAACGCTCGTACTTTCGCGGATTTTGCCCGCTCCATCGGGCAAACAAGAAAATAGCTGCGGTCCCGCAGTACAAATGGCAGGGGGGCAGCAATTCGACCACGTTCAATCTCGCGCGAGGCAGCTATGACGCTGACCAACGCAGCGGCCTTGCTATCCATTGCAGCCTCAATGCACATGATCTCGTCACTGAAATTGGCAATGGGTTTCACTTTGGACCCATCCAATCCCACGGATTTGAACCAAGCCTGCCAGTTCGGATCACCCGTGTCAAAGCCCAGCCATTCATATTCCACCAGATCTTGGTTCAGCAGATCTTCGGGGGTTTTGATCTTGTGCTCCATCTGTTTCGAACAGATCGGCGTTACAAAATCGTCCAACACCCAGGCGGCGTGCTCCTCGGGGTCGGGATTGTCCGTGTATCTTATAGATATATCGACGCTGAACCGCGCAAAATCCAGAACCGTGTCCGAGGCGATCACCTTGACCTCCAGCTGCGGATACAGCCGGCTAAACTTGGGCAGGCGCGGGCTTAACCAACTCCAGGCAAAGGACCGCGTGGTTGTCACGATCAACTCGCCCTCGACCTCGTCAGTGCTCAGTTGTGCGATGCCCAGATTGAGGTTGCGAAATGCATCGGTCACAAAGGGGCGCAGCATCTCACCTTCTGGCGTCAACTTGAGCGAGCGGGTCAACCGGTGGAACAATTGCGCGCCCAGTTGCGTCTCAAGCGTTTTCAATCGATGGCTAATAGCGGTCGGGGTCAGCAGAAGTTCTTCGGCTGCCAGCTTGATGCTCATATGCCGTGCCACGGCCTCGAACGCCTGCAGGCTTGTCAGAGGCGGTAATCTCTTCACGGTTCCACATCCTCTGAATACGCGACACCCCTCCGACAGCGGAGGGGGTCATTCTTGGCAAGTATGGGATCAGCTTCGTTGCGCGCGCAAGACATCCAGCCCAGCCGCCACAATCAGAACGAGGCCCGTTGTCATTAGACTCAGCTCAGTTGGGACATTCATGAGAATTAGCCCGTTCGACAACATGCCCAATAGCCAGACCCCCAATACCACGCGCAAAACCGATCCCTTGCCACCTGTAAACGGGATACCTCCTAGAAGTACGGCCGTTAGAACGCTCAGTTCCACTCCGATGCCCAACGTCCCTGCCGGAGCCGAGTTAATGCGCGATATACTCATCAATGCCGCCACCGCGACAAAAAAACCGGTCATTGCATACAGCCCAACTCCGATCACCTTGACCCGCAGGCCAACCAGAAACGCTGCGCGCTGATTCACGCCAAGGGCTACGATCTGCGGTCCGATGGGTAGCAAGGACATGACACCGACGCCCAGACCGATAACGGCCAACATGATCCAGGTCAGAATTGGCAGGCCCAAAACGCGCTCGTAGCCGATAACCAGAAACTCTTCGGGGAAACCAAAGATCGGGTTTGGTGCCAACCATTGTGCAAGGCCCCTAATCAGTGTCAGGGTGCCCAAGGTCACAATAATCGGTGACATTCCGATGGAAGACACCATCATTCCGTTGATCGTGCCCACAATTGTCCCAATCAAAAGCGTCACCAGCACCGCGCCGGCGATACCTAACGGTTCAAAACACAACCCTGCCACCACGCCGCACAGTGCCAGCGTTGATCCAACCGATAAGTCAATCTTGCCCGCCATCAAGAGCAGGGCGAAGGGGATCGAGATTGTCATCAGAGCCGAAACCTGCACCGAGATTGCGATCCAGTTGTTCACGGTCATGAACACCGGCACCTTGATATAGAAAAACAGCGCCAGCAGGGCGATGGCCACCGGCAGCGACGCCGCAACCGCCAGTTCGAACCAATCGCGGTCCTTCTTGTTGTTCGTCGCAGCCCCCGCTACGCCTCTTGTCAGTCCTGTATCGGTCATTGCGTAAATTCCATCTGGCTTGCGGCTTCAGATGCGCCGTCTTGTGTTCCATGTTCGGCCTTGTGGGCCAGTTCGATCAGCGTTTCTTCGTCATGCGGGTTGTCGATCAGCGCCACTTGCTGGCCCCGGCCCAGAACCATAACCCGATCCGCAAGATGACAAATCTCGGTCGCGTCCGAGCTGGCGATGATGATTGTTGTCCCCAAGCGCTTCACAGCAGCCAAAGCCTCATACAGCTCGTGCCGCGCACCGATATCCACGCCTTGTGTTGGTTCATCCAATAGCAGCAGCTTCAGTCCGACCCCATCGACCAGCCAACGGCCTACCATGATCTTCTGGGCATTGCCGCCACTGAACCGTTGCCCCTGCATACGCGGGTTTGGGGGGTGGATGTTCAGGCGGCGTGCGGCTCGTTCGAACTCAATCCCTTCGCGGCTGAAATTGCGTAGCAGCCTTGGCATGGGAGCGCGGCCCAAATGGGGAACAAGCAAGTTTTCCACAGCGGAAAAGCTGGCAAACAGGCTTTGTTCCTTGCGGTCGCTGGCAACCAAGGCAATGCCCTGCTCCAGAGCCTCACGCGGGGTGCGGAAATGGCGGATTTTCCCGTTGAACTCAAGCGCACCGCCTGATTGGCGGGTCGCACCTGACAGGCATTCCAGCAATTCGGTACGCCCTGCCCCCATTAACCCGTATATGCCCAACACCTCACCCGGATGCAGACCCACACTGATCGGCCCGACAAAGCTGGTTTCCAGTTCCCTCAGGCGCAACACCTCGGAGCCTTCCGCCTGAAACGGGATTTTCTCGAGACCCGTCACCAGCGCATCAGGCGAGATCGCGTCGGTCATGTCCGCAATCGAGACCTCATCTACCGGTTTGGTCCAAAGGATGCGACCATCACGCAGGATGGTGATACGGTCGGCAATCTTGGGGATTTCGTCCAGGAAATGCGTCACATAAATCACGCCGATCCCATCACTGGCCACCGCTTGGCGGATCACCTCGTGCAATGCCTTGGCCTCGCGGTCCGATAAAGACGCCGTGGGTTCATCAAGGATCAGGAATTTAGGTTTCAACCGCAGCGCGCGTGCGATTTCCACCACCTTGCGCTCGCCGACACCCAAAGTTCCCAGATCGCTGCGCGGGTCGATATCATCAACACCCAGACGGGTCAGCAATTCCTGCGCCTGTGCGTTCTGGGAGCGGCGATCCACAAGGCCGCCGCGCCGGATTTCGTGGCCGAGAAAGATATTCTCGGCCACGCTCAAACCTTCGAAGACCTGGAAATGCTGATAGATGATCGCAATGCCCAGATCCTGAACCTGTCGGGGCGTAAATCCCCGCAGCGAGGCGCCTTCGACAAGGATATCCCCTGTGTCTGCGTCCTGAGCCCCGCTGACACAATTCAGCAGCGTGGACTTACCGGCTCCGTTGGCACCGAGGAAGGCCAGAACCTGACCCCCTTCAACCGTCAGATCCACGCCTTTGAGCACATTCACCGGCCCGTAGGATTTGCGCAGATCTTTAACCTCAAGACGCATGAGTGTTCTCCCCGTCAACGATGGCTTTAGTTGTCGAAATTCGCCAACAGCTGATCCAGCAGCGCCTGATCGTCATGGGTGGCCAGAACGGTGGGCGTGTAAGCAAAGGCCGGGCCGTTGCCGCGTATCGCGTTCAGCGCCTGATCGACGATGTTCGCACCCAGCTCGTTCAACAGGATCGCAGCCGAGGCACGGTAGGCCCCGCCATCCTTGATCGCGGTCAGCGCCTCGGCCGAGCCATCCTGACCGGCCACAAACATCGCATCCGGGTCCGCACCCGCCAGCTTGATCGCGCGCAACGCGCCAACAGCGGCATCATCTGCCATGCCGATCACGATATCCAGATCGGGGTGCTGCTGCAGAACCGTTTCCGTCACGCGCAGTCCGTTGGTCTGGTCGGCGGCATCTTGTTCGGCGACCACTTCGATACCGTTCTCTTCAAAGATCCGCTTCACCTCGGTCCAGCGCGGACTGAGAGACGGCAGCGGTGTCAGGGTGGTCACCAGCGCCTTGGCATCTTCAACATTGTTTTCCTTGACCCAGTCGACAGCGGCATTGGCCACGATCTGACCAGATTGGGCGTGGTCAAAGCCGACAAATCCGTCGGAGCCTTCCATCTGGCCCAGATAGGTCAGCCATTTGATGCCCTGTGCCTGGGCCTGACGTTGCAGCGGCTGCAGCGCGGTGGGTTCGATCGGCAATACCACGATGGCATCAACGCCCAGTGTGATCCAGCCCTGGATCGCGTTGATCTGCTGTTCCAGATTGTTGCCTTGCGTGTTGTCGTGCAGCACCGTTACACAACCGAGATCAGCGGCGCGTTCGGTGGCAAAGCGGCGCACCTGTTTGACAATGATCACTTCGGATACCGAATGGCTATAAGCCACCTTGTACTCCGTGCCATCGGCGCAAGCGTCTGCGGCGGCGGACCGAACCTGTTCGGTTGTGACCGATTTGATCTCATCGGCGCTGGCCATGCCAACGGAAGAAGCCAGCACGACGCTAGCGGTGAATTTTCTGGCTAGGTTTTTCATGAGTATCCCTGTCGTTATGTTGGGGAAAAGTGTGGTTTTCACAGTAGTTATTAGTGGGTGCGGCACAGAAACTGCACCGCACCAAAGGGTCTTAAAATTCGAAGACGTTGGAATATTTCACCGACAGCGAGTCCCCATCGACCAGCGACAGGAAGCCCTTGGTGCGCGGGTCTTCGACAAAACGCGGCAGCGCGGCTTCGGCAGTTTCCAGCGAGGTCCAATAGACAACTTCGACCCAGGACCCATCGGTGTTGCGGGCCAGGTGGCGGGCGACAAAGCCGTCATAGCCTTCTAGAACTTCGTCCATGGCCAGCGTTTCGCGCAGGAACTCATCGGGGTTGGCGCCATCGACCAGATTGAATTCCAGGTATTCAACAATGACAGCGTCGGTGATCGGGCGGGCTTCGGCCATGGCAGTGGTAGCAGCGCCCACGACCATTGCAGCCGAAAGTGCGAGTGCTTTCAAAGTGGTTTTCATCGGGTTTCTCCTGTTGGGTTTGAACAATAAGGGACCGGCGCCCTGCTGCGCAGGGCGGGCAAGACACCGGCCAGGGAGGTTCTTGCGAATTAAAGCGAGATGCGGTCGTAGTGCTGCATCCACGGGCGCAGACGTTCGAACGCTGCTGCCGCAGCCAGCACGTCGCCATCAGCCTGTCGGCGACCCGCGATATGCAGACCCACCGGCAGACCCGATGTGCCCAGACCTGCGGGCACCGATACCGAGGGATGACCGGTGAAGTTGGTAAGGAAGGTAGGACACCAGCCGATCAGCGGATCAATCTTGACGCCGTTGATCTCGGATGGGCCTTTTGTGTTGCCATCATCCGTGTTCTTGACCGGCATCGCCGTCACGGTGGGTGATGCGATCAGGTCGTACTTGGCGAAGGTGGCCTGATAGGCATCAAACACTTCGGTCCGCACCGACAGATCGCGATAGAGGTCATCGGCGCTGTAGCTCGGGCCGACACGCTCCACCCAGTCCAGTAGTTCCGGCGGCAATCCGTGGCGATGTTCTTCGGACAGCAGGTCCAGCCCGCCGGCTTTCATGCCGTCAAAGGCGTGGCGCATGATTGGCACGAACAGACGGCACCAGATATCGCTGTATTCATGCTGATCTCGGGTCAGGCCGATCTTGATCTCTTCGACTTCGGCCCCGGCCTGTTCAAAGACCTTGACCGCATTGGCGATAACCTCGGAGACTTCGTTTTCAATCGGGAACACGTCCAGATTGGGGCTGAAGCCAATCTTCATTCCCTTGATGCCGCGCAGACCCGCATCAGCGAAGTCATTGACCATGTTGTGGCAATTCGGATCAGCCGGGTGCATTCCCTGCAAGATGCCCAGAGACACGATGGCGTCCTCGACATTGCGGGTAATGGTGCCCTCGAAGATGTAGGGAAGCGTATTGGCAAAACCGTTCGGGCGCACCAGAAGGGGCGTGCGTCCAGCGCTGGCGCGGTACCCTACTGTGTTGGTCCAGGCCGCCGGAATGCGGATTGAGCCGCCGCCGTCGGTGCCCTCAGCCATGGGCAGCAAACCTGCCGCTACGGCCGCCGCTGAACCCCCGGAAGACCCACCCGCGTTGCGGCTTGTGTCGAACGGGTTCGAAGTCGGACCAAAGGCCACATTATCAGTGGTGCCGCGAAAACCCAGAGCGGGACTGTTAGTCTTGCCGACAAAGATCGCGCCGGCGTTTTCCATGCTGTTGACAAAGCCGCATTTCATGTCGGCGATGTTGTCTTTCAGCTGCGGAATACCGCCCAGAGTGCTTGGCCAGCCCGGCTTGAAGTCAAACAGATCCTTCATCGCGGTGGGCACGCCATGCATTGCGCCCAACTCGTCGCCACGGGCGACAGCTGCGTCAGCTTCCTTAGCGCCGTCCATCGCCTCATCAAAGGCAGTAAAGACAAACGCGTTCAGCTTGTCATTTGCCGCTTCGATCCTGCCGATCGCGGCCTCCATCACTTCAGCCGACGACACGCGGCGTTCCCGAATGGCCAATGCGGTTTCCGTTGCGCTGAGCTTAGCTAGATCAGTCACGAGTAATTCCTCCCGTTTTCGTTCCATCACCCGAATGTGACGAGTGTCTGGCTTGAAAACAGAATTGCGTAACCTCGGTTTCCAGCAACTGAGAAAAGCTCAGCCAATACGTGAGCGAGAAACTTGAATTAGAAATAGTTATTTAATAATAACTTCTTATCGCGGTTTCATACCGAACATATACACGCAGTGAAACTGCACTTCTATTTGTTTCTTCTCCTGACCTTTGGCGAATGGCCGAGTGTGTTCGGAGATGCCAAGATGACCACCGCGCTCGTCGATCGGCTTATCCATCACTGCGAGATCGTCGAGACCGGCAACGAAAGCTGGCGTTTCCAGAACGGCGCATACCGCCAATCCGAAACCCCGCAGGCCCGCTGCAACCACGTCAGTTGAAGATTACGCAGTACCGAGCCTGCTTAGCACCAGAGGGGTCAATAAGGAATGCCGATTGACATTCAGCGCCTACCCTTCCCGGTTCAGCTTTAACCAATAGCGTGTGTACCGGAGCTCACCCAT
Organism: Ruegeria sp. YKSF57; assembly: GCF_059612585.1. Taxonomy (NCBI): domain Bacteria; kingdom Pseudomonadati; phylum Pseudomonadota; class Alphaproteobacteria; order Rhodobacterales; family Roseobacteraceae; genus Ruegeria; species Ruegeria sp. YKSF57. Next base: position 16,626 of record NZ_JBXWQW010000060.1, read on the forward strand.
GCGGGTCAGAGCGCCCTTCTCCACCAGATCCTGTAGATCTCGCGTCGTAGTGGCGCGTGACGTTCCCGTTATCGAGATATAGTTCTCTGCGCTCAGCCCTCCTTTGAATCCATCCGGTCCCGCTTTGAACAAACGGGCGATCACCTTGCTTTGGCGGGCATTGAATTGATCACGATGCCGGTCGTAGAAATGCGCCTTGGATATAAAGAAACCAACTCGTGCAAGCGATACCTGCTGTGCTTTAAGTACAGTTTCGGCAAACCAGACAAGCCATGGTGTGACGTCCAACGTCTTTTGATGGCGTTCGAGCCGGTCGTAGTAAGCCTTCCGATCTCGCTCGATCGCGAAAGCAAGAGCAATCAGGCTAGGCTGACCAATGTTTTGCGCCAGGGACTTTTCAGCCAGCGCCCTGCCCAACCGGCCATTGCCGTCTTCAAAAGGGTGAATGCTTTCGAAATACAGATGGCTCAATCCGGCCCGGATCAGTGCGCGCAATGGTTCGGGACCACTTGGTGCGGTCCGATTGAACCAGCTTACGAACTGGTCCATTTCAGCTGGAACCTGATACGAAGGCGGTGCTTCGAAATGCACCGCTGGGCGATCGAATCGGCCTGACACGATTTGCGTCGCATCCTCATGGCTCCGATAGGCTCCGATCGTTTCCAGATGCCTGTCATGCGATAGCAACATGTCGTGCCACCGAAACAAAGTGTCGTGTGAAAGCGGCTCCGCATAGGTGGAGTAAACATCCACCATCATCTCAGAAACCCCCTGCTCGCGCGGTTTGGTTGGATAGCTGTCGGGAGCCAGCCCAAGATGCCGACGCAACGAAGACTGAACACTGAGACGATCCAGCATCTCACCTTCGATCGCGCTGGTTTTCATTGCCTCTTCGCTCAGAAGGTCGATACGCAATTGATCTTGATCCCACGTATTCACATGGCGCACTGCTCCAAGGACTTCCCCGGAGGACAACAGGAACTGTTGCTCGTAAGGTTCAAGTCTTGCGGCATCGTAACAGAATGTCGGCCAGTCGGGGTTCTGCCAGTTCCACATGGTGAGGTATAATAATCCAGTCTATAACTCATGATATATGAGTTTATGATTTATAGAGGTCCATCCTATTGCTCACATTTTCCGGAATTGTTCAATCCGATCATCGATTGGAAGGGCAATCTGATGACGAAACATTTCTTCCTGTTTCACAAAAACTAAGAGCTATTTGAGGTTCGCGATAGCATTGCCTTTGGGGACAGCTCTCCCTTTTCGATCTTAGCCAACAATGAAATCAAATAAGCTCCTGGAGACTTTATATTTTCAGCACGTTGAAAGATGTATCCTAGAACGATGAAACGAATAGCTGGCCCAAACGTTGCTTTCATCGCATACCAGGTTTGGCCAAGTCGTAGATAGTCTGCGATATCATCCATAATCCGATCACAGTGGTGCTGATCTTTTGCAAAGCGTAGTTCTGAGCACAACCGTGGAAAGCTACGCTCCATTTGTTCAGGAGAAACTTGAATCTGAGAGAATTTTTCTTTCTTAACTTCCGTATTCAAAGAGTCCTCTTTGTGCCCCTCAATTTCACTGTCACTGGCCCTCAAATTTTCTGTATCTGTCTGTGTTATCTCAGAGATTTCCACAGAGATTTCTACCAGCAACCTGCTGAGTACATTCCCGTCTGGTTTGCGACGCAGAGCATTGCGTACGGTGGTCATCAAATCAGAGATCGCGGTGTCGTTTGCAACCAGTTCCCTGAGACGCGCGAGAGCGGCCGAAACCTTGTCTCGGAGTACAGTGAACTCCAGAACTCGATCAGCATGTCTCTGAGCTTCCTGGATGAACTCGGCATATCTTTCAGACAAAGGCATTAGGGACAGCCCTGTTGCTGTAACCACCCTGCCCTGTCGATCCCGGCGAGCCCAACGTTTGCCGTTTGCGCTCATGATGCGACGGATTAGTCCAAGCTCGACCAGTGCGGAAATATGGCGCTCAACAGTCTGTACGCTGACATGAGTTCGTTTGGCGATGGCTGCGTTGGAAGCGAAGCAGATATGGTGATCATCCTGGTCTGAAGAAATCTGATCCCCGCTCATGAAGGAAATCATTGCCCTCAGGACATTGAGAGATGTGGATTTTAACCCAAGAGGTTCTCTGGCCTCTTCAACCGCGCGAAGAAGTATCCATTTTTTGGGCGTGCTATTCCCCTGCCCTGCCGTTCCCGACAAGGTCGCTCCATTTGGAGCCAATGCTGATAGTGTTTTCATGATTTTCTGACAGCAGACAAAGAAAACCTGTTCACCCAGAGGTGTTTTCTCTTGTGTGGCGATTCGGGTGCTGCTAGATTCTAGGTGTCTAATCTAAGAATTGCGCTTTGCGCAGCAGCCCTCGAAACTCCGGTTTCGGGGGTTTTCTTGTTTGCCTTCCTCCTTTCTGCTCGGCCTCAGTTCTTTTTCTTGGTGTTTACAGCTGTAAACTCTGCGTGTGAGCGCTTGATGATTTCAGCCATGTTTTTGTCCAACCAGTCGGCGAAACCTGCGTTCGATCCCGCTCTTTTGACAGAGACAGTCAGCGCGCCGTTGCTGGATCTGATTGTGACGCCTTCGATTGGACTGACTTCGGCGACACCTTCTTTTTGTCGCGCACCGCGTTTGGTTGCTGCTTTCAGGAGCAATTCCAGCCGATCATCTGACGACACCGATGGTTCTACGGATGTTAGCAGGCTTGCAGCTTCATCCATCGACAGTTTGCCCGCATGAAAGTGTTCTGCGAGCGTGGTCCATTTTGGACGACCAGATTTTGGGGCTGCACCGATCAGGTCACCAATCCGTGCAGGAACATGCTGCGTAACTTTTGTCAGGTGAGATAATCCCGATTTAGTAAGGTTCAGCACTTGCCTTACCGTTGCAGTGTCATGCCCGGAAGTCAGGATTGCCTCGGCGAACCGCGCTTTTTCGTAGAAGGAAAGGTTACGCCTCGCAGCGTTTTCAAGCCCTTTGGCGAGCAACGCTGATGCATCATCGATATCCTGAACATTCGCCCGGACCTTGATTCCGAGTTCACGACAAGCCTTGAGCCTCCGTCTGCCATATATTGCCTCGTATCGACCGTCAGATTTGGACCTTCTGACGAGAATTGGAACTTGTTGGCCGCCGTCCTGGATGCTTGACACCAAGCTCTCAAAGCTGTCGTCTTCTTCGTCGGGGTTTACAGCTGTAAACTCACCGAGTCTGTCGACCGGCCCCCAATCGTCGATAAGTGCAGGGTCAATTTCTCTGATTGCGGCGAGAGACCCTTGAAGCGCACCAAGGGCAGGGGCATTGGGTCTTGGTGCTTTTTCGATGGCTTTGGAGCTGGAGCGCGCAATGGTGTTAGCGATTCCCGACATCTCTTGAAGCGATTTTCTAGCCATTAGCTGCGTCCCCATGCCTGATGGATCATGTGCTCGACTTCGGAGCCGATCGCATCCATTGAGTTCTTCGCCCGATCATAGGTTGCGCGTGTCATTTCCGACCGCACAACTTCGTAAATTGATTGTTTGAGCATTGTGGCGTCACTGATTGCGGTGCTCTTGAGCGCCGTTGCTGACATTACTCTGTCCTGAAACAGTGCTCGCATGAACGAAGCCAGCTGTTGAGATGGCACGTCGGTTGGTTCGTCACGTGTTATCAGGAACTTGAAGTTGTCATATTCGAGAGTGGCGCCGGCATCTTCGATAACCGCCATATAGGCACCGGCGAGTTCGAGAAATTGAGCCGTCGAAGACACGTCAAGCATTGACGGTGTCAGTGGCACAAGCAGTGAACTGGCGGCGGCCATGCCGGCTATTGTCAAGAACCCGAGTTGAGGCGGGCTATCAATTAGCACAAGGTCAAAATCGCCTTCCACCTGGGCCAGGGCATTTCTAATTCTCGTAAAGAACGGATGGTCTGGGTTGGAGTGGACGGCAGATTCTGTCTCAAATTCCGATAGAACAAGCCGTGACGGCGCCACAGACAGGCCAGGAAAGTATGTAGGAAGCACAACGTCCGCCATATCAACCGGATCTTCGTATCGAATAGCGTCGTAAATCGTCAGCCCGTCAAACTCTATTTCCGGGCTGATCCCGCACATGGATGTAAGCGAGCCTTGGGGATCCAGGTCAACGGCTAGAACACGGTAACCGCGAAGAGCAAAATAGTGTGCCAGGTGAACTGTTGTGGTGCTCTTGCTGCTGCCACCTTTGAAGTTCATCAACTGCCAGACCTGGAGTTTTTCTCCTTCAGTCCGACGGGGGATATAGCGTCCCTTTTTGCGAGAGGTCTTCTCAAGCGTTTCGCGAGCTTCCCAGAGCTCTTGGGCGGTATAGTAACGTCGTCCACTGCGCACGTCCTTTGGTTCAGGAATCGTTCCTTCCACGTGGACCTTGCGCATGAATTGACCTGAGACACCTAAGAGTTCGGCTGCTTCTGGTGCTGCAAAGTTGCGTAGTGATTTAGTGTTGTCCGGGGCAAAAGCCGCAAGAAGATGTTCCCGGATAGCC
>NZ_JBXWQW010000061.1:0-20803 GCF_059612585.1 Ruegeria sp. YKSF57
CCCTCGAAGCTGAACGCGAGGTCGCTACCGGTGCCTTGAAAGGTGAAGCTGACCACGCCGTCGGCATCCGTGACCCCGTCGAACCGGTTGCCGTAGCTGCCGGTGTCCATGCTTCCGGGTGTGAGCACCCCATCTGCAATTAAGGCCATGGCCAGTGTCCTTTCAGGTAACTCTTTCGAAGTGTATCCGCATTGGCAGTCTGGGTTCGAAATCGACATGAGAACATGGGGAAAAGTTTGGTTGAACTGAGGCGATCTTGTGATTTGGCGCAAATTTTCGCCTAACTAGAGCTTTGTCAGGGCAATTCGTCTCGAGACGGGCAGGGCGGTTTTGTAGCGTCCAGCTATGATCAAAGGGTCCCCGTTTCACTATTTTAGGACCAGCCCCGAAATCATCCGCCTAGCGGTCATGCTGTACGTTCCTTTCCGCTCTCGTTGCGCAACGTCGAGGATCTTCTCCACGAACGCGGCATTGATGTCAGTCGCGAAGCCGTACGGTTCTGGTGGCACCGGTTCGGACCTCTGTTCGCCTCCAAAATCCGGAGGCGCCGGGTCGAGGGTTTGCAATCGAGCCGTTGGTGCTAGCATTGGGACGAGACGTTCGTGAAGATCTACGGCGAACGCAATTACCTTTGGCGAGCCGTCGATCACGAGGGTGAGGTTCTGGAAAGCTATCATTAGCGAAAGTGAAATTGAGCAGATGTTTTTTGTGTTGCGAAAAGGGCTTGAAGCGACAAGTATGTGGCTCGGAGGGATCAGTGACCGGCCGTGTCAGAAGGAATTTGGTTGAGGCGGGCAGGGCGGTTTCGTAGCCTCCGGCCATGCCTAGGCGTGATCCATTCAAATACTTCCATGGCAGCCCGGAAATTGTCCGCCTGGCGGTCTTGATGTACGTTCGTTTCCCATTATCGCTGCGGAATGTCGAAGATCTGCTGCACGAGCGCGGTATTGATGTGAGCCACGAGACGATCCGTTTCTGGTGGAACAGATTTGGTCCGATGTTCGAGTCAGAAATCCGGCGTCGGCGGGCGGAAAGACTGCGATCCGGGCGGCGATGGCAGTGGCATGTCGAGGAGGTTTTCGTGAAGATCAACGGCAAATCTCACTACATGTGGCGAGCTGTTGATCACGAAGGCGAAGTTCTGGAAGCCGTGGTAACGAAACGTCGAGACAAGCGAGCCGCCCTGAAATTCCTCAGAAAATTGATGCGGCGCTACGGTCGGCCGGAAGTTCTGGTGACGGACCGCCTCCCTTCGTACCGTGCGGCGTTGCGGGAGGTTGGAGCGGCCGATCTGCAGCACACAGGCCGTTGGTTGAACAATCGGGTGAGAATTCGCACCTGCCATTCCGACGTCGAGAGCGAGCGATGCTGCGCCTCCGGCGCTTGCGAAGTTCGCCGCCGTTCATTCCTCCGTATTCAACCATTTCAACCAGGAGCGCCACCTCTACACCCGAGCGAACTTCAAGCTGAACCGCAATGTGGCTCTCGCCGAGTGGCGCCAACTTGGCGCGCACTAAGGGGCAGCGTCACTGCCCTTGTTAAGGCTGGTTAGAATCTGTCTGACAGCACCGCCAGAGTCCACCGAGGATTCCAAGACTACATTCACTTGAACCCCTTTGTCGGCCGCTTTCTTCAAGGCCTTCAGAATTGAAGGCCTCTCATGCGCGACGAAACTCACGATGAACAGTTCCGAATGAGCGCTAGAGATCACATCGAGAAGAACGCGTTCCGTTCTTCGTGTGGCCACGAATGGTGTCGTCGGCCCTGTCAAAACCAACTCGGTCTGATTCTCTTCGTTCGTCTTATTTAGGCTATGGCTGGATGCAACGAGTACCGGACATCGACATCTTCAACGAATGGGGCGGCCAGTCCCGTCTCACGGCCGGCGAGGCCGCTCTCTATATCGAGGTAATTCCATGAGCCACATCCTCCATCTCGGACACCAGGTCACGGACCTTGCAGGCGTCGAAGGCCGCGTCAGCACCGAAGCCGCGGGGTTCGATGCCGACCTCGACGTCAACTGCGTCCGGATCAACACAGGTGAGACGAGCGCGGTCCCGTTTTCGGCCTCGTGGTCTGTGCCCGCCGGTGATGTCTGGCTGGGATTTCGATACAAGGCACCGTCGGTCAACGCCCACATTATCGGTACAGACGGCACCTTTCTGGAGTTCTACGACGATACGAATGCGCTGATCGCGCGTGTCCGAACTGAGCGAGACGATGAGAAGTATCACGCCATGGCAATGGGTGACACCAATGTCGATGGAGCCTCGTCCTTCACGGCTGCCACGAACCAGGTCTATTGGATCGATGTGAAGATCGCGGTCGGCGCCGACATCACCATCGAGTTCTACGCCGACGGGGTCCTACAGAGCAGCGCAACAGCAGCGAACACCGGAGGCAAGGGCCCACCCGTTCGTTGTGTCTGGAAGAACCACGGGCTCTTTGATTTCTACAACCCGGCCACCTGCTATTACGCCCATATCGCAGTGCTCGACGGCGTCTCAACCATTGGGCGGCGGTTTGCTCGGCGCACGCCCGATCTGGTTGCGACCTATGATGCCTTCTCAGGCGGCGTCGATGCCGTGAAGGACGGCGACATCACCACCCGCGCGGCGAGCGATATTGCCGGTCAACGCATGTCGTTTTCGCTGTCGGGGCCAACTGGACCCGCCGGGGCAACGACCATCGCAGGTGTGCATGTGAAACAGCTGGCCCAGCTTGGCACGGCCGGGCCGACCGGCATTGCGGGGTTCCTTAGGATCGGGGGCGTGGACTACGACGCTTCTCCCGGTACGCCGTCCGCCGATATGCCGTCGCCGGTTTATTCGACATGGGATGTAAACCCGGCCGACAGCACGCCCTGGACCACGGCCGCGCTGCCGACAGAGGTTGGAATTATCTCGTCATGACGCCACCTCGAGCCGATCAGGGCGACATGCGCATGTCCGAGATCGAATTCCAGGCCATGCTGACGCGCGCGGCTGAAGCAGGTGCCAAACGCGCGCTTGCCGATGCCGGGATCGATGGCAAGGACGCCGCCCTCGACATCCGCGATCTCCGTTCACTTCTCGACTGCATCCGCTTCGTGCGGCGCACGGCCGTTCAGACAGTGGTGCATCTTATCACCACGGGGGTGATGTTGGCGCTCCTCGCCGGGATTGCACTGAAGCTCAAGATCTTCGGTGGATCGCCGTAGCCGAGCAGACGAACGAACCATCCGACCAATCAAACCCGCCCTAGTGGCGGGGTGAGCCGCGGTCTGCCTGAAAGGCAGACGGGAAGGTCCAGTGGACCTTCCCTAGCTGCGAAGGGCCGGAAACTTGTTTCTGGAGGACACTATGACCACGACCTTTTACGACCATTGGCGCGACGTGCCGGACGACACCTGGCGCTGGCCCAACTTCTCGCCCGCCGAAATTGCCTGCCGCGGTACCGGAAAACTGCTGATCAACGAGCCCGCTCTCGACAAGCTGCAGGCGCTGCGCGACCGGCTAAGCAAGCCGATGATCGTGCGTTCCGCCTATCGCAGCCCCGAGCACAACCGTGCCGTCGGAGGCGCGACGCGTTCGAAGCACATGGATGGCGCGGCCTTCGACATCGCCATGGCGAACCACGACCCGGTGGCGATCGAGACGGCGGCGCGGGAGATCGGGTTCCTCGGTTTCGGCTTCTATCCTCGCTCGGGCTTCATGCACATCGACCTCGGCCCGGCGCGCCAGTGGGGCGAGCGCTTCCCTGCGCGCCCGGTGCGGTTCGCGGCCGAGACCCCGCCGGCGCGCGAGGTCCTGGCGCAGAGCCGCACCATGAAAGGCGGCGGCGCGGCGGGTGTCGCGACGCTGGGTGCGGCCGGTGTCGAGGTGGCGCAGCAGGTTCTGACCGAGACGCAGACCGCGATCCTGCCGCTGGTACCGTATCTCGATGCGCTCCGCTGGGTGTTCATCGCCGTCGCGCTCGGGGGCATCGCGGTCACGATCTACGCCCGCCTCGATGACTGGCGCCGGGGGCGGCGGTCACCAGCGGTGCGCATCGACATTCATGCCTCCGAGTCCGGTCCGCCGAAAAGTCTTGGTCCTGTTGGGGCGACGTGTGATCCGGATTGCCGGCGACCGCGTATTTAGAAGACAGCTCAAATGGAGGACACACCAATGTTTCGAATGCCCCTTCTTTCCTTGGCCACCGCTTGGTCGATGGCCGCAGCCGCCGCGACCTTTGCCACCGCGGCCACATTTGCAAGCGTACCGTCGCCCGCGATCGCCGACGGGCACATGAGCAAGGACGTTGTCGACACAGCCGTGGAAGCGGGAAGCTTCAACACACTCGTCGCCGCGGTTCAGGCGGCCGGGCTCGTAGACGTTCTGAAGGGCGATGGCCCCTTCACCGTCTTCGCGCCCACTGACGACGCCTTTGCCAAGCTGCCCGACGGCACGGTGGATGAACTCCTGAAGCCTGAAAACAAGGACAAGCTCGCCGCCATCCTCACCTACCACGTGGTGCCGGGCAAGGTGATGTCCTCCGATCTCTCGGATGGGCTCATGGCCAAGACCGTGCAGGGTCAGGAAGTGAGGATCTCGCTCGCCAATGGCCCGATGGTTGACAACGCCAAGATCGTGCAGGCCGATATCGAAACTTCGAACGGCGTCATCCATGTGATCGACTCCGTGATTATCCCCGCCGAGTGACGTCAGGGCGGCAGATCGTTTCGGATCGGCGCTCCTCTTCAATGGAGGTTGTGTGGTTCAAGCGCGACCTGCGGGTGCAGGATCACCTGCCACTCGCACGCGCCGCCGCCGCCGGTCCTGTCCTGCCGCTCTACATCGTCGAAACCGGCCACTGGCGATCCGAGGATGCCTCGGGTCGCCATTTTGAGTTTCTCTGCGAATGCCTCGCAGAGCTTCGCGCCGGCCTGGCCGCCCTGGGTCAGCCGCTGGTGATCCGCACGGGCGACGCGGTGGCGGTTCTGGCCGACATCCACGCGCGTCACGGCATCGCCGCGCTCTGGTCGCATGAGGAGACGGGCAATTTGTGGAGTTTTGCCCGCGACAGGAAGGTTGCCGCCTGGACGCGCGCTGAAGGTATTCCCTGGCACGAGCTGCCGCAGGGCGGGGTGGCGCGGCGGCAGCCCTCGCGCAATGGTTGGGCCGACCGATGGGAGGCGGAGATGACCGCACCGATAGTGCCGCCCCCGCCCGCACTCGAACCGACCGGCGAGATTGCGCTCGGCGCCCTTCCCGCGCCCGCGGATCTGGGGATCGCCCCCGACCCATGCGCCGGTCGCCAGAAGGGCGGGCGCACCGCAGCCCGAGCCACGCTCACCGCCTTCCTCGAGCAGCGCGCGGTGCGCTACCGACGTGGCATGTCGAGCCCGCTTTCGGCGCCTGAGGCCTGTTCGCGCCTGTCGCCGCATCTGGCATTCGGCACGCTCTCGCTCAGGGAAGTGACGCAGGCAACACGCGCCGCCCGGGTGCGCGCCGCAGAACGCGAGGCGAACGGCTGGCTGCCAGGGCTCGCCGCTTTCGAGGAGCGGCTGCATTGGCGCAGTCACTTCATGCAGAAGCTTGAGGATGCTCCCGACCTCGAGGCGCGCGCCATGCATCCCGCGCTCGACGATCTGCGCACGCGCGCGCCGGACGCGTCACGGCTCTCGGCCTGGGCGGGCGGCGAGACGGGCTTTCCGTTTCTTGACGCCTGCATGCGCTGCCTGATCTCCATCGGCTGGACCAACTTCCGCATGCGTGCGATGCTCATGGCAGTGGCAAGCTATCACCTCTGGCTCGACTGGCGGGCAACAGGCCTTCACCTCGCGCGGGTCTTCACCGACTACGAACCAGGCATCCACTGGCCGCAGGTGCAGATGCAGTCGGGCGTCACCGGCATCAATGCGCTGCGGATCTACAAACCCGTCAAGCAGGGTCGCGACCATGACCCAGAGGGGCGCTTCACCCGCCGTTGGCTGCCCGAGCTTGCCGCGGTGCTCGATGCTTTCCTGCACGAGCCCTGGCGCTGGGACGGGGCTGGGCGCATCCTGGGCCGTTTTTACCCTGCGCCGATTGTCGATCTAGCGGTTGCGGTGCGGGAGGCGAAGGCACGCATGGCCGAAGCGCGGAGCGCAGAGGGGTTTCGCGCGGCGAAGGCAGAAATTCTCGCCCGCCACGGCAGCCGGCGAGGCCCACGAAGGCGTGGCAAAGGGCGCGCGGGTGACTGTCGGCAGATGACTCTCGATCTCTGACGATGAAGATGCGCCGAAAATGCGACTTGCCGGTGAAGATCTGCGCCCGCTGCGGGCGACCCTTCGCCTGGCGCAAGAAATGGGCGCGCGACTGGCAGGCGGTGCGCTACTGTTCCGTCGCCTGCCGAAAGGCGCGCGCAAGGAGGAACGACCATGACTGAACATGCGCTCATCATCGGTGCTTCGGGCGGAATTGGCGCTGCTTTCGCAGCCGAATTCGCGCGTCGGGGCTTTTCCGTCACGGGCCTTTCGCGGCGCGCCGACGGACTTGATGTCACCGACCCCGTCTCGGTCGAGCGTGTGCTGGGCGGCGTCGAAGGACCGTTTTCGCGTGTCGTCGTGGCCACCGGCATTCTTGCGCCACCGGGCCGCAGACCCGAAAAAAGCCTCGCCGAGATCGACGCCGATGCCATGGCCGAAGTCTTCGCACTCAACGCCATCGGCCCGGCACTTGTCCTGCGGCATCTGCCACGCCTTCTGCCGCGCGATGCGCGATGCGTGGCGGCGGTGCTCACGGCGCGGGTGGGTTCGATCGGCGACAACCGTCTGGGCGGCTGGTATTCCTATCGCGCTTCCAAGGCGGCGGCGAACCAGATCGTTCATACGGCCGCAATCGAGCTTGCTCGCACCCACCGCCAGGCGGCGCTGGTCGCCCTTCACCCCGGCACGGTGGACACACCGTTTACCACTGCCTATCGCGGCCACGACAAGCTTGCGCCCGACGACGCCGCGCGACGTCTGACGGATGTGATGGACGGGCTGACGCCTGCCCAGTCGGGCGGCTTCGTCGACCATCGCGGCGATGCGGTGCCGTGGTAGCGCCGCGCCTCGTCCTCGTTCTCGGCGATCAGCTGACCGAGACCGTCGCCGCGCTTGCCGCCGCCGATCCGACCCGCGACGTGGTGGTGATGGCCGAGGTGATGGCAGAGGCTACCTACGTCCGCCACCACCCCCAGAAGATCGCGCTTGTCTTCGCGGCGATGCGCAAATTCGCCGCGCTGCTCGGGGCGGCTGGCTGGCGCGTTGACTACAGCCGGCTCGATGATCTCGAAAATACAGGTTCGATCCCGGGCGAGCTTTTGCGCCGGGCCGCTGCACATGGCGCGGCCGAGGTGATTGCCACCCGTCCCGGCGACTGGCGGCTTGCTGCGGCGCTCGAGGACGTGCCGTTAAAGATGCGAATGCCGGAGGACGACCGCTTCTTCTATTCGGCGCGCGACTTCGCCGACTGGGCCAAGGGGCGCAAGAGCCTGCGCATGGAATGGTTCTACCGCGAGATGCGGCGCAAGACGGGCCTTCTGATGGAGGGCGACAAGCCTGTAGGTGGGCGCTGGAATTTCGACGCAGAGAACCGCAAGGCGCCCAAGGCGGGGATGCGCTTTCCCGACCCGCCGGCCTTTGACCCCGATGACACGGTGCGCGAGGTGCTCGATCTTGTCGCTGCGCGGTTTGGCGACCATTTCGGCGAGCTTCTGCCCTTCGCCTGGCCCACCGACCGGGATCAGGCGCGCACTCTTCTGGCCTGGTTTCTGCGCCATGGCCTGCCGCGCTTTGGCGATTTTCAGGATGCGATGGTGGCGGGTGCGCCGGTGATGTTCCACTCGCTGCTCTCGCCCGCGCTCAACCTTGGGCTTCTCTCGCCGTCTGAAGTCTGCCGCGCCGCCGAGGCCGAATGGCGCGCGGGCCGGGCGCCCCTGAACGCCGTCGAAGGCTTCATCCGCCAGATCCTCGGATGGCGCGAATTCATCCGCGGAGTCTGGTCGCTGGAAGGCCAGGGTTACACCCGCCGCAACGCGCTTGGCCACCGCCGCCCGCTGCCGGCCTTCTACTGGGGCGCGCCCACGCGCATGCGTTGCATTTCCGAGGTGGTTGGCCAGACCCGCAAGCACGCCTATGCCCATCACATCCAGCGGCTCATGGTTACCGGCAGCTTCGCGCTTCTGGCGGGGATCGACCCCACGCAGGTGCACGAGTGGTATCTGTCGGTCTATGCCGACGCCTTCGAATGGGTCGAGGCGCCCAACACGCTCGGCATGAGCCAGTTCGCCGACGGCGGCATCGTGGCGTCCAAACCCTACGTCTCCTCGGGCGCCTATATCGACCGGATGTCTGACTACTGCCGTGGCTGCGCCTACGACGTCAGGGCGAAGACCGGGGAAAAGGCCTGTCCCTTCAACCTGCTTTATTGGCATTTCCTCGACCGCCATCGCGACCGCTTTGCCCGGAACCCGCGTATGGGGCCGATCTATCGCGGCTGGGAGCGCCGCGACGACGACACTCGGGCGCGCATCCTGAATGAGGCAGAGGCGTTCCTTGCGCGCATGGACTCTGACGAGGACGTCTGACCTTCATGCCGCAAGCGCCGCAAGGCCGAAAGCGGTCAGGACGCCAAGCGCCAGCGCAATTCGCAGCCTTGGATACCATACGGGTGCCTCCGCCCGGGCAGAGGGCGCAAGCTCTGCGGCAAGGAGCCCGATGAAGGCGAGCCCCAGAAGGCCCAGCGCGGGGAGCGGCGCCAACAAGGGCGCGATGAGCGCAGGCAGGCTCATGAGTGCGAACCCGGCAAGGCGCAACGCGCTGCCGCCCGTGGCCAGGATCATCGCCCAGCGCGCGCCGGCCATAAAGGCAAGGATCACCGCGCCCCAGATGATCTCGGCCTGAAGCGCCACATGGGTCAGCCCGATGCCGGGCGAGAGGTGGGCTGCGATCGCGAAACCCCAGAAGGGTATGAGTCCCGCCGCGCCCAAGAGGGCCGCGGCCCGCGCCGCACTCATGTCCCGGGCGCAGCCAGCGCGGCGTCGATCGCGGCGCGGGCCTTGCGCGCGGTCGGCTCGAGGCCGCTTGGCATCCATGTAACGATCCGCCCGTCGCGCCCGATCAGATACTTGTTGAAGTTCCAACGCACCCTTTGGCCTGTCTCGGCTGCGGCCCAACTGAAGAACGGGTGCGCGGCCTCGTCCACCACATGCACCGGCGCGGTCATCGGGAAGTCCACGCCGTAGGTGAGTTCGCAGAAATCCTTGATCTTGTCCGCTTCTTCATACTCCTGCCGAAAGTCGTTGGACGGCGCCCCAATCACCACCAGGCCCTGGTCGCGGTAGTCCTGCCAGACCTCCACGAGATCGGCATATTGCCGCGTGTAGCCGCAAAAGGATGCTGTGTTGACGATGAGAAGAACCTTGCAACGCCATCGAGAGAGCGGCATCGGCCCGCCCTCGAGCGCCTCGAAAGTGAAATCCCATGCAGTCTCGGCCCGCGCGACTTGGGGAAGGGTTGTCATCGCTGCGGCGGCGGCCGAGATGACGCCGAATTGTCGTCTGTTCATCCTTCCTCTCCCATTTGCCAAGATACGTTGCCGAAATCCCGGCGGATCACACGAGGCCACGTCAGTTGAGGCGCCAGAAGGCCCAGTTGAGCACCGCCGCAAAGCTCACCCAGCCGAGATAGGTCACCAAGAGCCACCCCGAGACCCGGTCAATCTGGAAAGCGACGACGGTCAGCGCGGCGATGGCGAGCCAAAGCGCACCAATGATGACCAATGCCGCCCCAAGCGCGTGGGCGCCAAAGAAAGTCGGTGTCCAGAGCGTGTTCAGCGTGATCTGCAAGGTCCAGAGCCCGAGCGCCAACCCCACCAGCGTCGCACCCTGTCCGGCCTGCGCGGCGAGGCGCGCACCGGCGACGGCGATCATCAGGTAGAGCGCGGTCCACACCGGGCCGAAGAGCCAGTTGGGCGGGCGGAAGGAGGGCGCGTTCAGTGACTGGTACCACGGACCGTTTGCGGGAAACAGCATCCCGCTGGATGCCGCGGCGATCACGGCAAGCAGGAAGGGCAGAAGGAGAAGAAGGAAGGGCATGAAGCAGTCTCCGGGTTGGTTCAGTGACACACTTTGTCGGGCGCCTAGTCGTAGAAACCAAGATAGCGCAGATCGACCCGCGCCGAGTGCTCCCGCCCGAAAGCCACGACTGCAACGGACCGGATACCGGTTGCACGCGGTGTCGCGCGCAAAAACTGACCCGACGGTTCGAAGGCGGTGAGCGGAATCCGCACCTCTTGCCAGTCGGCCGAGGTCGGGAAGGGAGCCTGGTAATACTGCCAAGGCAGCGCTGTGCCGCGGGTCCGCAGGTGCACGAAATAGGTCTCGCCATTGCCGCGCGCGACGAGGCGGATGCCGCGCGCGGATGCCGGAGGCGGCATATCAAGCCGGATGCGCATCTGGATGAAGCCGCCATTGTTCGCGGTGCTGACCTTGCCTTCGAGGCGTGCGAAGTTGGCGCCATCGTCGGTCAAGAACGTCATTCGGCCCTCCGACACGCCTCCCATCACCGTGTCCGCGAAGAACTGCCAGCGCACCTCGGCGGGTGCGTCGAAGCTGTCGATGGGCATGTCGCCCGCGCGGGCCGCACCGGTCACTGCGCTGACCGCGAGGCAGCTGGCGGCGAGGGTGGCAAGGGTTCTGCGCATTGGCTTGGCTCCGGGTGAGAGGTGGTTTCGGTTTGCGCGCTGCCCGTGAACAGGTTGCGCGGCGAGGGTGGCAAGGGTTCTGCGCATTGGCTTGGCTCCGGGTGAGAGGTGGTTTCGGTTTGCGCGCTGCCCGTGAACAGGTTGCGCGGCAGAAAGGCGAGAAGGGCAAGGGACAGGATCTTGAGCGCGCAAGGCACCAGCGCGTAGGCCGCGTTGAGCGCATCGAGCGCCGCGGCGTCATCGGAGCCGGCGGGGTCGAAGCCGACGAGGCCGAGGACGGGCAGCATTACCGCCGCGGCGAGGGCGAGCGACGCCTTGGCCAGAAAGCTCCAGAGCCCAAACGCCTGCCCCGCCGGCAGCCCGGCGCGACCGAGCGTGCTTGCCAGAAGGCTGGTCAGAATCACGCCATCGGCCCCAAGTGCAACCCCGGAGGCGGCGGCGATGACGGCAAAGGAGAGCGCCGCGCCGGAGGGCAGCGCGTAGGCCCAGACAAAGCTTGCGATGGCAAGGCACATGGCCCCGGCCAGCACCGGGCGGGGGCCGTATCGCGTGGCAGCGCGCGCCCAGGCTGGGGCGCTGAGTCCGCCGGCGGCGAAGAAGAGAACGAGAAACGCGCCCGCCAGATGCGAGAGGCCCAGGCGCTGATCGACAAAGAAGATAAACAGCGTCGTTGTCACCGCCACCGGTAGGCCGTTGACGAACCCCAAGGTCAGCACCCAACCCGCCCCCGAGCGCAAGAGCGCGCCGAGGTTCGGCGGAGGGCTGAACGCAACCGGGCGGCGCCAGAGCGGGCGGGAAGCCCATGCCGCGACGATGGCGAGCGCCGCCGCGGCGCAGGCGAAGGCCGGGTATCCGCCTGCATCGGGAAAGGCGAGGCCGAGAAGCTGCGGCCCCATCGCCCCGAGCGCGACGCCGGCCAGAATCCCGAGCTCGCGCGCACCGGCAAGCCGCAACTGGGCCGCTGGCGCGTCGCTGCCGGCAATGCTGACGCTCTGGCCATAGAGCAACAGTGTACCCAGAGAATAGGCAGTGAAGGTCAGAGCCAGCGCCGCCGCAAGGGCGCCCACCCCGCCCTGCGAAGGGACCACCGCGAAGACCCAGACCACCCCAACCGCCAGCCCGCCAAGCGCCAGGGTCGCGAACCGCCCGCGATGCGAAGCGAAACGATCGGTCAGCCGGCCGAGAAGCGGGTCCTGCACGACGTCTACCACCCGGATGAGGCCCAGAAGCGCTCCGATTTGGCCGAGGGTGAGCCCGAGCTCAGCGCTCGCAAAGCGCGGCAGGTGAATGTAGAGCGGCACGCCCACCGCCGCGAGCGCGGCGGCAAGAATCGCCACCCTCACTGCAGGAATGCGGCTGGCCCCGTCATTTGTGACTACCCGGGTCATCGGCTCTTCATCCGCTGTAGCCGCACGAACGCGCCGGCGAGCACCGGGCGGAGGAGAAGAAACAGGAGATAGAGCCCTTCGAGCAGCTTGCGGATTCCGGGCAGCCCGCCGATCCGCGCAAAAGGCCGCAGCCGGGGCAGCGTGGCCATCAGCGCGAGAAAGGCGGCCGCGCCCGAAATCACCTGGCCCTGGGCCGTCTCAACATGAAAGCGTGCCCGCGCAGAGGCGCGGCTTACACCCTCGGGCAGGGCTGTGTCCTCTCGGGCGACGTCGACGAAGGCGATTTTCTCGGCGCCGCGCTGGCGGCGGTAGAAGGCAATTTCCGCCCGGCAGAGAGGACAGGCGCCATCATGATATACCGACAAAGCCGGATCGCGCGGCGTTGGCGCGGCTCGATGCGGATGGGGGAGCGACTTGGCGTTCATGTGTTCTCACTCCGCAGATTGTCGAGCGAACAGGGCATGAAAGAGCGGCAGTGGAAGCTTGCTTCCGAGCGTGAAGAGCCAGGAGAAGGGCGCGGGAAAGCTCGTCGAGAAGCGCCCGTGTCGGATCGCACGCATCACGCGCTGCGCCGCCTCTTCGGGCTCCATGATCTGGGGCATGGCAAAGTCGTTTTTCGCCGTCAGCCGGGTGCGGATGAAGCCGGGGTTGACCTGCTGGACGGTTACGCCCGTGCCGCGCAGATCTGCGCGCAGATTCTCGGCCAGATGCATGAGCGCGGCCTTCGAGGCGCCATAGCCGACTGCACCCGGCAAGCCGCGAAATCCAGCAAGCGAACCAATCAAGACGACCCGCCCTTCGCCCCGTGCGGCCATGGCCGGCACGAGATGGGAAAGCACCCTGAGCGCGCCGGTGAAATTAACCTCGGCCATGGCTTCGGCCGCGCCGGGGCGCCAGCTGCGCCCGCTCATCGGTTCGTAGGCGCCCGCGGCGTAGATGACGCCGAAGGGCGCGGGCACGGCGGCGCATGCGGCCGCCACCGAACCTGCGTCGGTCACGTCCATGGGCAGGGCCGTGATATTCAACGCCTCGCCAGCCATCGCGGCCAGCCGCTGGGAATTTCGGGCCGACGCGGTCACCGTTGCCCCTGCCACGGCAAGCTCGACGGCTAGTGCATGCCCGAGGCCTTCTGAGGCGCCGATCACCCACCAGTGCCGGCCGACGAAAGGATCATTCGGCAACGATCTCGGCCTCCCTTGCCGGGCGCATTGTTGCAACCAACTCGGCCACATTGATGCCGAATTTGCGCATCACCGACTTGTTGAGGATCACCCCGTCCTCGGTCAGGTAGAGCCAGTCCACCACGTCGAGAACATGTCCGCCGGCGGTTTCGGGCAGACGCAACCGATAGCGTAGCATCACCGTGGCGCCGGACTGGCGGCCGCGTGCTTCGCCCACGATGTCGGGCGCGGTCCCGATGATCTCGCCGTCATTGCCGAGCCGCAGGGTCCATTCGCGCATCTGCTCGGTGCCGCTTGAATAGCGGAAGGTTTCGGACAGCCGGCCGGTGGCGCCGTCCCACGCGCCCTCCATATTGGCCACGAAACTCTGGTTCATCCCCCCCGTCGGCCCGAAGATTACGCCTTCGGCGCGCATGGGGCCCGAAAGATGCCTGCGGATGTCGAAGACGGGCGTGGTTCCGGCATAGTCCTCTGACTGCTGGGACTCGAATCCCATCAAGCGCGGCCAGGCATAGAGCCCCGCGCCGAACAGCGCGAGGAGAAGTAGTGTGGTCATCAGACATCTCCTCATGCGCGCGGCCTCGCCGGCGCGTGTTGTCGAATCCGGATCGGCTCAGGCACGTAACAGCTGTTCAGGTTGTGGAGCCAGCTGCGCAGGAACGGCCCGTCAAAGTCCAGCCGCGCAACAACGCGGGCGGCGAGATCGCGAGCGGCGCAAAGCCCGGTGATCCCCGCCCCCACGATGACGATGCGGGGGCATTCAGAAGTTTCGGTGTAGATGGGCATGCGGCGTATTCCTTTTCATAGCTTATGAATATTTACGCGAAACGAGCGCCGTTGGATCAATCCGGTGCCCGCAAATTACCCTTGGGAAACTTGCCGCGGCCAGGCGTTTCACCTTTCTCTTTGCCGCGAGTTCGCGTCATGATGCCGGTCGAGATGGTGCAACGCCTTAAGCTTAGCGCCGCCGGTGTTGTCAGAAGGAATTTGGTTGAGGCGGGCAGGGCGGTTTCGTAGCCTCCGGCCATGCTCAGGCGTGATCCATTCAAATACTTCCATAGCAGCCCGGAAATTATCCGCCTGGCGGTTTTGATGTACGTTCGTTTCCCATTTTCGCTGCGGAATGTCGAAGATCTGCTGCACGAGCGCGGTATTGATGTGAGCCACGAGACGATCCGTTTCTGGGGAACAGATTTGGTCCGATGTTCGAGTCAGAAATCCGGCGTCGGCGGGCGGAAAGACTGCGATCCGGGCGGCGATGGCAGTGGCATGTCGAGGAGGTTTTCGTGAAGATCAACGGCAAATCTCACTACATGTGGCGAGCTGTTGATCACGAAGGCGAAGTTCTGGAAGCCGTGGTAACGAAACGTCGAGACAAGCGAGCCGCCCTGAAATTCCTCAGAAAATTGATGCGGCGCTACGGTCGGCCGGAAGTTCTGGTGACGGACCGCCTCCCTTCGTACCGTGCGGCGTTGCGGGAGGTTGGAGCGGCCGATCTGCAGCATACAGGCCGTTGGTTGAACAATCGGGTTGAGAATTCGCACCTGCCATTCCGACGAAGAGAACGGGCCATGCAGCGCTTCCGGCGCATGCGAAGTTTGCAGAAGTTCGCCGCCGTTCATTCCTCCGTTTACAACCATTTCAACCAGGAGCGCCACCTCTACACCCGCGAAAACTTCAAGCTGATCCGCAACGCCGCTCTCGCCGAGTGGCGTCAGCTATGTTCCGCCTGAGTTCCCGTGGTTGTTGGGAAACTGAGACTGGTTAGAATCTGTCTGCGCGGCATAAGGGGCAGCGTCACTGTCCTTGTGGAGACTGGTTCGAATTGGTCTGACAGCACCGCTGGCTGAACAACAGGGCCGAGAATTCACATCTGCCATTCCGACAACGAGAACGGGCAATGTAACGCTTTCGGCGAATGCGAAGTCTGCAGAAATTTGCTTCCGTCCACGCCTCGGTCTTCAATCACTTCAACTCGGAGCGCAGCCTCACCAGCAGACAGAATTTCAAGCTCAACCGCGCCGCCGCTCTAGCCGAGTGGCATCAACTTGCTGCGGCATAAAGGGCAGGGTTACTGTCCGAGCTGAGACTAGTTCTCATCCGTCTAACACCACCCGAAGGTGAAGTGCTGGAAAGCGTTGTCACCAAGCGGCGCAACAAGCGCGCTGCATTGATAATGTTCAGGAGATTGATGCGGCGGTATGGTCAACCAGAGGTCCTAGTCACCGATCGGTTCGCTTCATACAAGGCTGCACTTCGCGATCTGGGGTGCGATGATCTGCAGGCGTGCGGTCGCTGGCTCAACAACCGCGTTGAGAATTCACACCTGCCGTTTCGAAGAAGAAAACGAGCAATGCAACGCTTCAGGCAGATGCGAAGTCTGCAGAAATTCGTAGCTGTTCACGCCTCCATCTTCAACCACTTCAACCAGGATCGCAGCCTCTCGAAGCGAAACCACTTCAAGCAAAACCGTACCGCCGCTCTCGCCGAGTGGCGCGATTTCTGCGCGGCATAAGGGACAGCGTTACTGTCTTGGCAGAGACTGGTTCGAAGTCGTCTGACAGCACCCTCGGCACAATTGTTTCTTTGAAAAGTACGCCGTGTGATACAATCCCGGATTAGCAAACTTGGTCATTACCTTCATATGGGGTGACGTATGGGCCATTCCGGCAACAACTGCAAAGCGGGACGTTCCCGCAAAGAAAAAGGCACGAATCCAGAGAAGGACACGCTCGCAGTTGCTGCGCGGACGGATCAGGGGTCTCGGGTCCTGTCCCACGATCTTGCTCTTGGGAGCGCTTCGGATGACCGTTTGGTCGGTGTCGTAGACGGCACCTCGCAGGAAAATACAGACTTCCTGACAGCTCTTGGAAAGATCATCGAAGCAATTGTGATGGACAGCGGGTCAGAGTGTGGATGCATATTGCTAGTGAAGGAAAGAAAGTTATGGCCCGCCGCTACTTGCGCAGGTTCTTCAGAAACCGAAAGCGGTTTCAAAAACCTTTTGAATGCCATTTTGCACAACCATTCCATACAAGATAAGCTTTTGGAGGGAGAGGTCGTTTTTATTCAGGACGTCCAGAGCAGCATTGAAGTGTCAGGATATTTTGTCGACGCTGTTGATGTTCGGAGTATTTTTTCGGTTCCCATAGTTTGCGACGGACATCCATCCGGCGCTATTGTTGTCGGCCGTCGTGACGGGGGCAATTTCAATAAGACCACGTCAAGCCATCTTTCCATATTCGCCTATTTGGTCGCGGCGGTCATCGAGAAATCTCGTCTGCTCTCCAAAACCTTGGAGCTTGAAACGGATCTGGCCGAGCGGAACAGGGAGTTGGCAGAAGCGCGCGTTCAACGGGCAGCGTCATCCGACCTTTTGAAGATGATCAGCGGGACGTCATTTGATCCCGAACCAGTGCTTGGAACCGTGGTCGACACTGCAAAACGGCTTTGCGGTGCGGAACGGGCGCACGCCTTCATTCTTGAAGCGAACCTTTTGAAACTGGCGTCCGCGGGTACAGGCATGCCAAAAGGCCAAGAGCAATATCTTCGGGATCATCCTCTGCCATTGGACAGAGGGTCGGTTGCGGGCCGGGCCGCTCTCGAACGCCAAGCGGTGCAGATCGAAGATTCACTGAACGATCCCGAATACAAGCTGAGCGAACTCACGGCACGTTATCAAGGCCGGACGCTCTTGGGTGTTCCGATGTTGAAAGGGGATCATCTGATTGGTGTCATTACAGTAGTCAAGTCTAAGGTCGAGCCATTCAATGAGCGCCAGATCGAGCTGGTCTCAAACTTTTCGGATCAAGCAGTGATCGCGATCGAGAACGCCCGCCTGTTTCGGGAAGTGGAGTTGCGCAACCGCGATCTTGCCGATGCCTTGGAACAACAAACAGCGACAGCCGACATACTGGCGGTCATATCCAGCTCGTTATCGGATGCGCAACCAGTGTTCGAAGAGATTGTCGAAAGTGGTCTCAAGTTATTTCCAGGCTGTAAAGTTACGATAGCAAAGCCGCAGGATCGAGAACTTCACGTTGTGGCCATCGCGGCATCGAATGACGAGGACGAGGCCGCGGTTCGCGGTGTTTTCCCCATCCCGCTGTCGCATGAGTATCTTCATAGTGTTGCATTCCTGGAAAAACGTTTGGTCGACATATCTGACGCTGCGCAAGCCCCTGACGATCTGAAGGCAGGCGCCCAAAATCTTCTAGCCAGTGGCAATAACGCTATCACGGTATTTCCCTTGGTTCGTGATGATGAGGCGATTGGCGCTCTGAGTGTTATCCGGGAAAAACCCGGGCCCTTGTCTGACAAACAGTTGGGTATTTTCAGGACATTTTCCAATCAGGCCATGATCGCCATCGAAAACGCCCGGTTGTTGGAAGAATTACGTGAATCGCTGCAGCAACAGACCGCGACAGCGGACGTGCTAAAAGTGATATCGCGCTCTGCTTTCGATTTGCAGACAGTGCTCGACACGTTGACCCATTCCGCAGCAACCCTGTGCGAGGCCGAGAATGCGTGGATCTTTCGGCGGCACGGCGACATCTACAGGTTTTCCGCAAGCTTCGGTTTTTCCGAGACGTCGCATGCAAAAATAAAAGAATTCCTGTCGCCTTTGGATGTGACCCCTGGCCCCGGTACGATGATCGGTCGAACCGCAAAAGCTCGCGAGCCGGTTCAGATTGTCGACGTGTTGGAAGACAGCGAATACTCGTGGGGAGAGTTACAGGAAATCGCCGGGTACCGGTCTGTCATGGGAGTCCCGTTGTTGCGCGACGGCGAGACAATCGGAATTCTGGCCTTGTCTCGCACCGTGGTTCGACCTTTCACTGAGAAACAGGTCGAACTTGCAACGACATTTGCCGACCAAGCAGTTATCGCAATCGAGAATGTGCGGTTGTTCGAAGAAGTTCAGGCGCGAACCAACGAACTTCAACAAACGTTGGACTACCAAACTGCCACGAGCGATGTATTGGGTGTCATTTCTCGGACACCCAATGAAATTCAGCCTGTCTTCGATGCCATCGTTAGTACTGCAAAGCGGCTATGCCACGCCAATGACGCACATATTTTCCGTTTGGACAATGGCATATACAAACTGGTGGCACACCTAAAAACCAAGGCATCTGAAAGCCTGACAGACTATTTGAAATCGCATCCCATCAAACCCGGACAACAAGGGTCGGTGACGGCCAGGGCAGCAAAAAAATTGTGCGCTGTGCATGTCCCGGATACTGCCGCCGATCCGGACTATGACAAGGGCATTATTGGCCACGCGGGACGCCGCGCCGTTTTGGCGGTTCCGCTGGTTCGCGATGGTACGGCTATTGGCGTCATAACTATGCAGCGCGAGGCCAATCGACCATTCACGCAAAAACAGATTGATCTGGTTTCGACATTCGCTGACCAGGCGGTGATCGCAATCAACAATGTCGAGCTGTTCGATACTGTCGAGGCCAGATCTCTTGAGTTGAGGGAGTCTCTGGATCAACAAATCGCTACGGCGGATGTGCTCAAGGTGATTTCCCGCTCGGCTTTCAATTTGACCAATGTGCTCCAAACCCTCGTCGAAGCTGCGGCCCGGCTATGCCGCGCCGACCAGGGGATAATTGCCCGGGAACTGGATGGTCAATTTGGTCGGGTGGCAAGCTTTGGGACTTCCGCCGAATTCAACGAATTTGTCAGGATCATGCCAACTGAGCAGGAACGTGGCACGGCGATTGGTAGGGCCCTGATCGAACGTCGTATTGTTCATATTCCCGATATCATGAATGACCGCGAATACACCTTTCTGGAAGGTCGGGAGTTGGGAGGGTACCGCACGATCCTTGCCGTGCCGATGCTGCGCGAAAACCGCGCTATCGGTGTATTGTTGCTGACCCGGTTTGAGCCGGACCCGTTCAACAAAAAAGAAATCGAACTTGCCGGCACGTTTGCAGACCAGGCGGCCATCGCCATAGAGAATGTTCGCCTGTTCGACGATGCAGAGACGCGCACAAGGGAGTTGGAGCAATCGCTGAGCGATCTCCGCGCAACTCAGGACCGTTTGGTGCAAACCGAAAAGCTGGCCTCATTGGGTCAACTGACCGCCGGAATTGCGCATGAAATCAAAAACCCGCTCAACTTTGTCAATAACTTCGCTTCGGTTTCGACCGAACTCATAGACGAACTAAAGGAAGCGGTTGACGGGTTGCTAGCCGACAAAGAGGCAGCGGAGGATATCCGGGAACTTGCGGACATGCTGCGCGGCAATCTGGAAAAGATTGTGCAACATGGTCAGCGGGCCGACTCGATCGTGAAGAACATGCTGCTTCATTCCCGACAGAGGTCCGATGAACATCGCGTCGTCGACGTCAATTCCATCGTCGAGGAAAGTCTGAACCTTGCCTACCATGGAGCTCGCGCCGAGCGGCAGGGCTTCAACATAACAATCGATCGTTCGTTGGCGCCAGACACAGGCTCAGTGGATCTATACCCGCAGGAAGTTACGCGTGTTCTTCTGAACCTGATTTCAAACGGTTTTTACGCAACAATGAAACGAAAAGCGGATCAAACGGATCATGCTTATGAACCAACATTGAAAGCATCCACAAGAAACCTCGGGGACTGCGTTGAAATCGCCATTCGGGACAACGGCACCGGGATAACGGGCGAGGTGCAGGAGAAATTGTTTTCGCCCTTCTTCACCACCAAACCGGCTGGAGAGGGCACTGGCCTTGGTCTTTCAATCAGTCACGATATCATCGTCAAACAACATGGTGGTAGGATCGAGGTGGAAACCGAACCGGGGAAGTTTACCGAGTTTCGAGTCATTCTGCCCCGAACTGCCGTTGAGGGGGATAGACATGAACTTGCTCGTTCTCGTGATTGACGACGAAGCCGATATCGAAACCCTGTTCCGCCAACAGTTTCGAAAGGAGTTGCGGGCGGGTGAATTCGCCATGCAGTTCGCTCTTGGTGCCGACGAAGCCTTGGCCGCAATTCGCAGCATAAATGATGCAATGCTGATCCTCATCTTGTCCGACATCAATATGCCCGGCATGAGCGGTCTGGATTTGCTACCGAAAGTGCGCGCCGCCCGACCGGATGTCCCGGTGTTCATGATCACAGCGTATGGAGATGCCGAAACCAGGCGCTTGGCAGTGGAAAAAGGCGCCAAGGGCTTTCTGACCAAGCCGATCGATTTTGCATCCCTGCGTGAAGAAATCCGCTTGCGTGTGGAACAAGCCGCATGACGCCGCGAGTGCTTTTTGTCGACGACGAGGTGGATCTGGAACCTCTGGTCCTGCAGAAATTTCGGCGCCAGATACGGGATGGAGGGATAAGCTTCGTGTTCGCGCGCGACGGCATCGAAGCTTTGGAAATAGTTGGAAGCGACGAAGTTGTCGACCTGGTTGTAACCGACATCAACATGCCACGCATGGACGGCCTGACTTTATTGCAGGAGTTGCAAGAAAGAGAAGCCGGTCTATCCACCATCATTGTCTCGGCCTACGGAGATATGTCGAATATTCGCACTGCCATGAACCGCGGC
>NZ_JBXWQW010000062.1:0-20647 GCF_059612585.1 Ruegeria sp. YKSF57
CCCCAGCCGTGGTCTATTGGCTGAGAAAAGAAGAAACCCAAACCGATCAGCAGGAGCAAAGAGTAGCTTAAACTACGCCAAAACCTGTCCAAACATTGGGGAGTAGTTCATTCTTGTCGTAGCCACGATAGGCAGAGACTTGCATTCCAACCATCGCAATCGCTTCGATAGGTATCGAACAATGGATTGTGGACTAGAGTTTGTTGGTTTTTTGAGGTGCCTGTCCAGCAACTTCGATTTGCGGCTTCGTAGAGCAGGATTAAATAACCCTATGATGGCAGACCTCATGGGAGGTACATGTGTGTCCGCTTTGTCCTGCGACATGTGAATTAGGCAGGCAAATCTCGCTGCACGAGACACGAAAGACCAGTTTCCCCGCCGCATGACAGCACACGGAACGGTACATAAGCAGCAACTTTTGCGCTGCGTGCGCGCGCAGCAGGAAATCAGGATGACCGGGTTGGGCTCTCAACAGACCTTAGCCGCAGCGTCAATGAATGGCGGCTATCGTTATTGGGTCAGAAATGCTTGACGTTTGGGTCAGAATTGAATGACGCGATATACCGATTTGTTGAGGTTTTGGAAGTCGATTGAGTCAGAAATCAGTGACGTTCCACAACATTGTTGAACGTCACACGAACCTGACCCAACCGTCACAGTTGGACCAGAAACAAGGTGAACGTTCGACTTTGAAAGCCTCCCCGATGTTGGACATCAGTTGATTGACCTTTGCGTCATAAACTAACACGCCGCCCCCATTTCATACTCCCGCACCGAGTTTCGTTTGATCTGGCTTTCCTTTTGGAAAATCAGGGCTGATTTGTAGATCAGACAGCGAAGCTGGCTGTTCCTGCCGATCTTCCAAGTGGCGAACGCGGGAGGGGGCGAGGCAATGCAATTCGACAGGGGTGGTGCGGCCCGCAGGCTCAGCCGAGGACACGGCCCTGACTAATAGGTCTGCCCGAGGGGGAGGGCGGCGCCCTCGCCCAGACGGCCAGGGGCGTTTGGCTTGTTCAAATCCCGCCGGTCCACGAAAGGAAAGCGGCGGAGAGGATGACCCTCCACCATTGGCGGTTGTTACATTCTGTCATACGGCAAAAGGGACAGTCGGCCCATACCGGTCAGTCGACTATGGGCCAGATTGCTGCAGCCGCTGCTCGCGTTGTGGTCAATCGTTTCGTGAGCAACAAAGAGAGCGGCTACACTCACCAATCTTGGGGTAAAGCTGAAATTGATATGAAAGATCTTCAGGGTTCGGACATGTTTTCAAGTTCTGAGCTGCGCCTTGCTATCTGGAACGGCCTAGTTGCTCATTCATGTCTGCAAATGACACCGCCCAAAAATCGGCAAGAAACGCAGAACATTCCTGTTCGGAGACCTCCGAACGGGTGCCATCCGCATCCGTGGCCTTGCCCATCGTGTATCTTAGTTCCGTGCCCGTGTCCGTTTCGGTCAGATGATATGTCTCCGGAAAGCTCACTTTCGGACGCGCAGGATCCAGAATGCGAGTTGAGAAATAATCAAACGGTTCCCAATCCGTGACGCGATAGAAGAACTGAGCCATTTCGTGCGCACAGTGATAGCCGGAGCCGGGGCCGAGCCGACCGAGCGGGTTCTCCATCCGGATTTCTCCGACCCGGTTCATCCACTTCAGTTTGTGTTCAGGACTGACCAGTGCTTCCCACACCAAGCCTATGGGCGCGTCGAAATGGTACCGCATGGTCCACACGCCATCCGCTTCTTCGAGAAAGTCGCGCTGTCGGTTGGCGCGCATATTTTCCCAGGACCTGGCCAGATCGAAGACTCTCAAGCGGACGTGACCAAAATGATCAATCTCCTGCGAATAAGGTTCCAGTATGTCACTGATGTCCATGGCCTTTGCAGCCGCTTCAGTGAAAAGGGCGTAGCTGCGAATGCCGGTATGTTCGGCTACTTCCGTTTTGGTCAATCTGTGGACAAGAATGACATCCGACCCGGAGATGTCCCGGGTGGGGCCCAGTTGCATCTCGTCGAACCGGCCATGGTGGGCAATGATCTTGAGATCGAGATCCTCAACATTGGCGCAGGCGCGGCATGGGCATGTTGTGTTGGCGATTATGTTTTGCCGCCTGAGCGTGAATGCGTTGTAGAGATTTTCGCAGATGGTGAGAAACGTCTCTCCTGAAGGAAAATCCTGACGCGTCGAATACGCCAAAACAGCATCACCTTCTGTTTTCCAGAAGTGTAGCGGATCGCCAATCTGCTCAAACAGAACCCCCAAAAGAGACTGCAGGATCGGATTGGCATGATCCATTTCAGATGACGTCAGAAACCGGGTGTAGCCGGTTATATCCGCGATCATCAGATAACCTGTGTGGTGTGCTGTCATCTACCCCCACCCAAGCTGCTTCATTGAGTGAGCATCATTCCAGATCTTGGTCATTCGGGCAATCTTGTCGCCTTCGAACTCCATGACATACGCATACTCCGCAGCAACTGTGTTACCTGTCGGCGGCACTGGCCCACCTTCGCCGGTCTGGGTCCCTTTGAAAACCGATGTGGCGACCACGATATTTCGTTCGTGGTCGGTCGAGAACGACTTGAGAACGTAGTGACCGTCTGGAACCGGCGTCAACAGTCCGGCGGTCCATGCAGTGTAACCTTCTATCGTCGAGATATCGGCCAACGCGTCCGCCTGGCAGGAAAAGGGTGCGTTGGCGTGGCAATACTCTTTGCACACCTGCCAGCCCTTGCCGGTTTCACAAGCATCAAAGAACGCCATTGCGGATTCGGAAATTGTCATTGTTCTCTCCCATGTCTGTCGCGCCGAAAACGGCTTGTCGCGCTCGCCGGGGAGGCGCATGGGGTTTTATTAAATCATTTATTTTAAAAAAGACACTTTAAAATTATCAACCCCACACCCCTATGTCTTCAGCGTTGCCATGATCATGCTGTAAAAATTTGAAATATCACGCTTTTTATTGTCATGCCGTCCATAGAGAACAGCGCCGTGGACGCAGAACACAATGAAACTCGCAAGCTGCTTGGGGTCTTTGTCAGGCCCGATTTGTCCGTCGGTCTGAGCGTTTTTCAAGGCGGTTTCAATCAATGATTCGATCTCTGCACAGAACGCGCCAACCTGTTCGGCGGCATCAGGGCTGATCGCATGTTTTTGCGCCAGATGGTTCATCATCAGGCAGCCCTTGTATTCCGTTTTGGCAGCACCCAGCATGACGTTTTTCAGGAACGTCTCTACGCCGACCATGTTGGGATTGTCGCGCAGGATTTGGTATCGTGGTCCAATCACATGGCCACGATAGTGGCTCAAAGTTTCAAGGAACAGCCCGTCCTTGTCTTTGAACTCCTTGTACATGCTGGCAGTATTCAGTCCGGTTTCATGCACTATGTCGCTGATCGACGTCGCCACGTATCCTTTCTGCCAAAACACGCCCATGGCCTTTTCGACCACGTCGTTGCGAGAGTATGACTTCGGTCTTCCCATCGCGGCATATTAAAATGATCGCTTGACAATCACAAGGCACGTTGACGTGCGCTCCCTACTGCTCGAATTCAACTCTCAGATGCGAGGTTTTGGAGAACTCGCAGTCTGGGCATCAGTTGACAATGACTATTCGTCTACTCTGCAGCTTCATCTTGTGTCACACCTGTGTGTCACACCGCTCTAGTGTTTGCCTATCATGATGAACTGCTAGAATTTGGTGGAGCCTAGGGGAGTCGAACCCCTGACCTCTTGCATGCCATGCAAGCGCTCTCCCAACTGAGCTAAGGCCCCATGCCGTACCGCCTGTGCGGTGGACGGACGTTTATGCAACGCCGGTGAAGAGTGCAAGCCAAAAATACACCGATCAGGCCAAAATCTTCGGGCGTTGACCCCGTGCGACCCAACGGTCGTGCGGGTGCGGCGCGGGGCATTGCTGCCCCGTGCGGCGGTTCAGGACTCGTCGTCCGACGACACGTCGGTGATGTCGTCCAGCGAGACGCTGTCGTCGTCATCGTCATCGTCGAGCAGATCGTCGTCGAGATCGACATCCACGGCGTCGTCATCGTCGAGAAGATCGTCATCCGATACGGCTTCGCGGGCCTTGACCGATGCGGCATCTTCGGCATCGGCGGCGATCATCCGGCTCTTGCCGGTGTCCAGTTCCACGATCTCGCCCGTATAGGGGCTGACGATCGGGTTCTTGTTCAGGTCATAAAACCGTTTGCCTGTTGTCGGGCAAACGCGCTTTACACCCCATTCTTCCTTGGGCATGTGGAATCCCCTTGATATCTGCTGAGTCGTGTTGACGATTCAGGTCACCTGCCACATGCGGTAGGGACTGTCAAAGCCTTTACGCAAAAGGGGGCGCATCTTGGGACGACATGCATTGCCAGGGCATCCCGCCGTGCCGCTGACGCTGCGGCGTTCGGCGCGGGCGCGGCGTATCAGCCTTCGGATTTCCCAACTGGACGGGCGGGTTACGCTGACCCTGCCCACCGGTATCCCCGAGGCAGAGGCACTGGATTTCGCCCGCGCGAAAGAAGGCTGGATTCGCCAGCATCTTGAGAAACGCCCCGACCATGTGGCGCTGCACTACGGGCAGGACATCCCGGTCGAGGGCAGCTTGCGGCGAATCGTGCCCGCCACCGGGCGGCGGGTGGAGTTGCGGGCGAACGAAATCGCCGTTCCCGAGGGCGAGGCAGAGCGCCGCCTGTTGCGATACCTTCAGGAACTGGCCCGCGACCGGCTGACCGGGGCCTGTGACGACTATGCCGCCATGATTGGCCGGCGCTACGTGCGGCTGACATTGCGGGACACGCGCTCGCGCTGGGGATCGTGCAACTCCGAAGGGGCGCTCATGTTTTCGTGGCGGCTGATCCTCGCCCCGCCCGACGTGCTGCACTATGTTGCCGCGCACGAAGTGGCGCATCTGGCCGAGATGAATCACTCCCGCGCGTTCTGGGCCCAGGTCGAGCGGATCTTTGGCCCGTATGACGCTCCCCGAAATTGGCTGCGCGACAATGGCAGCAGCCTGCATCGTTATCGTTTCGACGCAGGTGTGAGTTGACCTTGGGCGAATTTGTGATCACATGAACGGATGTTGAGCGCACGCCAGACCGACATCCAATCCGCCACGCATGACCGGATCTACCGGGTCCTGCGGTCGCGGATCATGCATGGCGAAATCCCTCCGGGGCACGCCTTGACCCTGCGCGGGATCGGCAAGGAATTCGGTGTCTCGATGACGCCTGCGCGCGAAGCGGTGCGGCGCCTTGCCGCCGAAGGCGCGTTGTTCCTGTCCTCTTCGGGCCGGGTCTCGACGCCAGAGCTGACCAACGACCGGATCGAGGAGCTGGCCGCCCTGCGCGCCCTGCTCGAGGTGGAACTGGCCAGCCGCGCCCTGCCGCGTGCGCATATGGCGCTGATCGACCGGTTGCAGGCGATCAACATGAACGTGGCCGAAATGGTCACCAAGCGTGACGGGGTGGGTTATATCCGCGCCAATCTGGAATTTCACCGCACGCTCTATCTGCGGGCGCAGGCGCCGGCGATGCTGGCCATCGCCGAAACCGTCTGGCTACAGCTTGGCCCGACCATGCGCGCGCTTTACGGGCGGCTGCAACGTACCGATACGCCGCATTATCACCGGCTGATCATCGCCGCGCTCAAGGCAGGCGACGAACCGGGGTTGCGTTTGGCGGTCCGTTCCGACGTCACCCAGGGGTTGCGGCTGCTGGTCACCTGACCGACAGCATTCAGGGCTTTGTGGCGATCTGGCTGACATAGGACATGAAGCCGAAAAACCTGTTGGCCTGCAGCCGCTGCCGGGCCTCCGCTTTCAGGGCCGCCGCCGTTTCCGGGAACAACAATCCGGTCTCGGCCATCCTGTCCGCGCCCCGGTCAATTACCGTCATGAAATACCCGGCCTCGCCTTCGGCCACATATCCATGCCCTTGTCGCGTGCCTGGCTCGAACCCTGCATGCGTCAGCAGATCGCCCACCTGACGCATGATCCACAGGTTGGTGACATTCTGGTTGATCATGAACCGGACGATCTGGTCCAAAGGGTCGTAATCGCCGATCTGGGCCGTGGCGGTGTCGTAATCCCCATCACAGATCGCCAGCACGCCGCCCGGCCTGAGGATGCGGAATGCCTCGGCAATCGCATCGCGAGGGGTGGGGACATGACATAACAGCGTGTGCATCAAGACCATGTCCACGGATGCGTCCTGCAACCCGGTGTCTCTGGCATCACCGGTCTGGAAACTCAGGTTCGGCTCGGCCGCGAACTGCGCGCGCGCCCGCTCGACCATGACCGGTGAGGGCTCGATCCCCAACGCGCTGGCGGCCCCGGCAACCTTGATCAGGTCGTGTGTCACATGGCCGGTACCCGACCCAAGCTCCACCGCAAATGCGCCGGACGGCAGTTTCATCCCGCGCAGATAAGCTTCGCGTATCGCGACCTGCGACGGGTCAAGACAACGCGCCTCCATCGCATCCGCGATCGTGGATTGAACGGCGTGGTCCTGCGCTGCGAGGTTGGAATACGGATCTGACATGGCGCTCCCCGGTCTCTTTTCTGTCCGGTCAGTGTCACTCGAATCGGCCAAATCTCCAAATTCACCCGCGCCGGTCACCTCAGCCGGCGCAGCGAATGGCGGACAGGGCTTGGATGATGTCCCTATCTGAGACATTATCCTTCGAACAATAGGGGAGAGAGACCATGACACACTTCACCCGCCGCGGCGCCTTGGGATTGATGGGGGGCGCAGCGGCGCTGCCCGCCTTGGGAACTCCGGCCCTTGCCAACACCAAGATGACGGTCGGCGCGTTGCGCTTTACCAGCCATGCCGCGTCTTTTGTTGCCTACGAGCGCGGCTATTTCTCGGACGAGGGGCTGGATATCGAGTTCCGCTTTTTCGAGGCGGCGCAACCGATGGCGGTGGCGATTGCCAGTGGCGATGCGGACTATGCAGTGACGGCGATCTCGGGTGGTTTGATCAGCCTTGCCGAAAAAGGCGCAACCAGGGTGATCGGCGGCGCTCTCAGCGAAGAGCAGGGCATCGACGGCCAGATGATCCTGGCCTCGAATGCCGCTTACGAGGCCGGGTTGACCAGCCCGGCGGCGCTGGACGGCAAGAAATTCGCGGTCACGCAACCGGGATCGTCCTTTCACTACATGGGGTCCAGGATCGCGGCCGCCGAGGGTGTCTCGGTCAGCTTCACCCCGCTGCAGAAGGTCGGCGCGATCATTGGCGCGATGAAATCGGGGCAGGTGGATGCATGGTCGATCGTGCCCCACATCGCCAAGGCTCTGGCAGGTGGTGGTGCGGTTCAGGTGATCGGCAATGTTGCCGACTACATCCCCGACTATCAGGTCACGACCGTGTTCACTTCGGCAGACAATGCCGCCAACGAACGCGCCCAGACCGAGGCTTTCCTGCGCGCCTTTTCGCGCGGGGCGGATGATTTCAACGCCGCGCTGGTCGACAGCACAGCCGGTGACGAAGCCGCCGAGGATATGGTGCAGCTGATCCACAAATACGTCTACACCGACCGCCCCTATGAAAAGGCCGCACCGTCGATCCGCAACGGCGCGATGCGTATCAATCAGGGCGCGGCGCTGAACATGGCCTCGGTCGAGGACCAGTTGAGCTGGTTCAAGTCCGAAGGGCTGATCAAGCCAGAGATCACCAGCGACATTCTGGTTGATCCGTCATATGTCCAGATGATCTGAGCGGGCAGGGCGGGGCCACCCGCCCGATTTCTTCATGGAACTGACAATCCGGAACCTGACGCACCGCTATGGTGACATGCTGGTGCTTGACGATGTCTCGCTGCACATCCCTGCGGGTGAAATCCTGTGCGTGGTCGGCCCCTCGGGCTGCGGCAAGTCCACCTTGCTGCGGATGATCGGCGGACTGGAACAGCCGGAACAGGGGCAGGTGTTGCAATCGGGCGAGGTTCCCGACGGATGCCTCAACCCCCTGACTTTCGTGTTTCAGGACTTTGCCCTGCTGCCGTGGCGCAGCGTGGCGGGGAACATTTCACTGGTGCTGGAGGATCACCGGCTGCCGTCGCGAGTTGTACAAAATGGCATATCGGATGTTCTGGAGCGTACAAAACTGACAGATTTCGCAAATGCACTGCCCAGACAGTTGTCCGGCGGCATGAAGCAGCGCGTCGCAATCGCTCGCGCACTGGCGGTCAACCCGGCGGTTCTGCTGCTCGATGAACCGCTGTCCGCGCTGGACGCGCAGACCCGCGAACTGTTGATGGAAGACCTGATTTCACTGTGGTCACGGCAGCCATTCACAGCCGTATATGTCACCCATAACCTGGCCGAGGCGGTGCGTCTGGGTCACCGCATCGCAGTCCTGTCGCGCCGCCCCGGACGGGTGCGCGAAGTGATCGCTATCGACACGCCGCTGACCGAAAGAGAGGCCGGAGATTCCGACCTCGAAGCGCTGCAAAAGCGGCTCTGGGACCTGATGCGCGAAGAGGCGCTGGCGGCGGATCAGGAGTTGGCCGATGCCTGACGCTTCACGCCCTGTCCCGTTTCGCGGCGGTGGCTTTTCGCCGGTTTCAAAACGCGGTGCAGGAGCTGCGGTTTTCATTGTATTGCTAGTACTTATCGAATGGGGAACGCGGGTTGGCTGGATCTCGAACCTGACCCTTCCGCGCCCCTCGGACGTGGGGGCCACGTTGATGGAACTGGCCCGTTCAGGCGCGTTGTGGACGCATCTGCTTCCCTCGGTGACGCGGCTTCTTGTGGGGTCGGCGATGGGTGTAAGCGCAGGGATCTGCGTTGGTGTCATGATCGGTCTGTTCTCTTACGTGCGGGCCGGGCTGGTGCCTTTGGTGGCCGCGATTTTTCCAATCCCCAAGATCGCGCTGCTGCCGCTTTTCGTGATCTGGTTCGGTATCGACGAGGGGTCGAAATACGCCCTGATTGCGCTGGGCACCTTCACGCCTACGGTGGTCTCCACCTATGGCGCGGTGGACAATGTCGACCGCAACCTGATCCGCATGGGGCAAAGCTTTGGCCTTGGCTGGAACAGCATCGTCCGCAAGATCGTCCTGCCCGGCGCACTACCCGGAATCCTGTCCGGACTGCGCGTTTCACTGGCAATCGGCATCATTCTCTTGGTCGCAGCCGAGATGCTGGGCGCCGAATTTGGCATCGGCGCCTACATCCTTCAGGCAGGCGCGCTGTATGACCTTGAGCGACTTTTTGCCGGAGTTGTCATTCTGTCGGCGCTGGGCATTCTGACGAGCTGGGCCATCGGGCTTTTGGAAAAACGCCTTCTGGCGTGGCGCAGTTGATCGCTGTATTCTGGGGCAAAGGCAAATCAGAAAAAGAGCAGGCCGGGCAATGATCAATCGACGGATGTTTTCCCTTGGAGTTGGCGCAACGCTTGTGACCGCCTGTTCGGGCGGTGGTGTGGCGCCCACACCGCAAGTCACACGGATGCGCGCGGTGCCGAATGCGGGCTGGGAGGCCTGGGTGACCAGTTTCAAGAACCGTGCGTCAGCGCAGGGTATTTCCCAATCCACGATCAACACAGCGTTTCAGGAGGCCGGCTATCTGCCCGAGGTGATCGAGCGGGACCGCAACCAGACGGAATTCAAACGCTCGCTGGAGGATTATCTGGCCATCGCTGCCTCGGACGAGCGCATCAACACCGGCCGACAGATGCTGCAACGCCACGGCAGTACCCTGTCGCAGATCGAGTCGCACTACGGCGTGGACAAGGAAGTTGTCGTTGCCATCTGGGGGCTCGAAAGCCGCTATGGCGCGCGTCGTGGTGATGTGCCGGTGGTCTCGGCACTGTCGACACTGGCCTATGACGGGCGGCGCGGCGCATTCTTTGAAAGCCAGCTGGTTGCGGCACTGAAGATCGTTCAGAACGGGGATACAGCGCCCCGGAACATGACCGGAAGTTGGGCGGGAGCGATGGGGCACACGCAATTCATCCCGACGTCTTATCTGGCCTATGCCGTCGATTTCACCGGCGACGGACGGCGCGATATCTGGTCAGAGGATCCTACCGATGCGCTGGCCTCGACGGCGGCGTATCTGGCGCGCTCAGGGTGGGTTCGGGGGCAGCCCTGGGGCGGCGAGATTGGCTCTGCCGCGGCCCGTTCGGGAACACCGATTGCCACCTTGCAGCCGCAGGTGCCCGGACCACAGATTGCGGTTTTCCAGAATTTCAGGGTTATCAAGCGATACAACAACTCGGACAGCTATGCGATTGGTGTGGGCCACCTGTCCGACCGGATCGCCGGAGGCGGACCGTTCAACGCATCCTTTGGTCCCGATGAAACCGGGTTGACGCTGGATGACCGCAAGGAGTTGCAACAACGCCTGACTGCCGCCGGGTTTGACACGCAAGGTGCGGATGGGGTGATCGGGTCGAACTCCACGACGGCAATCAGTGCCTATCAGCGCGCCAACAACCTGACGGTGACAGGCCAGCCATCTGCCGAGCTGTTACTGATGCTGCGTCGAGGCTAGCGGCGCGGCTCAGGCCGCGAGTCCCCTGGACCCGATATCCAGGAACTTCTGACGGCGGTCCTTGATCAGGGTCGCGCTGTCCTTGCCGCCCAGTTCCGTCAGCATGGTGGCAATCGCCTTGCTGACGGCCTCGATGGTGCTGTGTTTATCCCGGTGCGCGCCGCCTTTTGGTTCGGTAATGATCCGATCGATCACGCCCAGCTTGTGCAAGTCCTGCGCGGTCAGGCGCAGCGCTTCGGCGGCCTCGCGCATTTTTTCGGCATCCTTCCACAGGATCGAGGCGCAACCTTCGGGAGAGATCACCGAATAAACCGAGTGTTCCAACATCGCCACGCGGTTGGCGGTGGCGAACGCAACCGCCCCGCCCGAGCCACCCTCGCCGATGATGACCGAAACAAGCGGTACGCCGATCTTGAGGCACATCTCGGTCGAGCGGGCGATTGCTTCGGACTGGCCGCGCTCTTCGGCGCCCTTGCCGGGGTAGGCGCCAGCAGTGTCGATCAGAGTGATAACCGGCAGGCCAAATCGGCCTGCCATTTCCATCAGGCGTACGGCCTTGCGGTATCCTTCGGGCCGGGCCATGCCGAAGTTGCGTTCGATCCGCGACTTGGTGTCGCTTCCCTTTTCGTGGCCGATCACCATGACCGGTTGGTCGTCGAAACGCGCCAACCCGCCCATCACGGCAAGATCGTCGGCAAAGTTTCGGTCCCCGGCCAGGGGCGTGTATTCTGTGAACAGCGCTTTGATATAGTCCTGACAATGAGGTCGTTCCGGATGGCGTGCCACCTGGCATTTCCGCCAGGGTGTCAGATCCTTGTACAACTCGTCCATCATCTTGGCAGCCTTGGCATCCAGCGCCGCCGCTTCGTCAGCCACGTCCATTTCTTCGTTGGCCCGGGCCAGCGCGCGTAACTCTTCGGCCTTGCCTTCGATTTCAGCCAGCGGTTTCTCGAAATCCAGATACTGGGTCATGACGTCTCTCAAAGCGGAATCTCCGCGTTATATGGCCCGAGGTCGCCCAAGATGCAACTCGGCAAGATTTAAGTTACCCGAATAGGATGTCGACGGTGTGTTGGGCGAGTGGCAAGAAACACCTCGGCGGTTTTGGACTTTGGTTGATCTGAGGTTCTTTGAAGCCGCCACAAGTTCCATACGGGAACCTTCTGATCTTTTTTGCGTTAGTTGCGGGGTGATTAATTTCGGCGCTTTCAAAACCTTGAAAACATGTGTGCTGGAAAAGTGATCACGTCGGACTTGCCGAGTGAAAACTTGCCGAATAGGCTTTTGTTGATGGCGTTGTGAAAGACCGGGGGAAACCGGCGGCGACGCACCCAACAGGGAGTTGATGATGAAATCTGTCGTTACCGGGTTGGCCGGAGTTCTTGCACTGGGAATGGTTGTCACGGCCTCGGCCGAGACCCTGACGCTTACTCCCGCAAGCCCACAGCCGTCGAATCCCAAGGCGGGGCTTGCGGTGAAATATGCCTGGGCGGGTGATCCGCCCGCGCAGATTCAGTCGATCAGTGCCGCCAAAAGCATGATTGCCGACGCCAAACCGGGCTTGCCGCTCAGCGGTCTCGACTACCGAGACACCGATGAGGGCGAGCCTGTCATGACCTTCGATCAGGCGATGAATGTTGCTGCTGACATCAAAGGGTATATCCGGTTCGACGCGCCGGGAACCTATACGCTGGAAACCTGGTCGAACGATGGAATCGATGCGAATATCGGCGGGCAGCAGGTTGGATATTTTTCCAGCCGCCAACCCTGCGAAGCCAATCAGCGCGTGGATGTCGAAGTGCCAAAAGCGGGCTGGTATGATCTGAGCATCGTCTATTTTCAGAAATACAGCACTGCGTGCCTGATGATGAAATGGGGCAAGAAGGGTGACAAGCTCAAATGGGTGCCGAACGACGTCTTTGGTCATTGACCAACTTGAGTGATCAAAGCAAGCGGGGCCATTTGGCCCCGTTCGTCATTTTGGGGAAAGGCCAAGTGCTGCGCGCAATGCGGATTCGGGTGCGCTGAGTACCGGAATGCCGCAATTCAGATGTGCCGTTGCCCCGGCCATAGAGGCCTGTGCCAATACGACACAAGCTGTGTCCGGGGCAATTTCCAGTGCGCGCGA
Organism: Ruegeria sp. YKSF57; assembly: GCF_059612585.1. Lineage (NCBI taxonomy): Bacteria > Pseudomonadati > Pseudomonadota > Alphaproteobacteria > Rhodobacterales > Roseobacteraceae > Ruegeria > Ruegeria sp. YKSF57. The sequence goes on from NZ_JBXWQW010000062.1 coordinate 12,628, forward strand.
CAGCTGCACGGCAATGCGTTTGGCAAAGGCTTCGGTATCGCCCGAGATAAAATGCACCCAAAGATGGGCAAGCGGCAACTCACGGATGTTGGGTTCCAGTCCGATCTCGGCAAAGGCTTTGGTCAACAACCGGGTCGAAGGTTCGCGCGTGCTGTCCAGACAATAAGCCATCAGGACCGGTCCTCCGGTTGATGCGGCCTCTTGCATCATGGGCCAGTCGACGCGCAGTGCCCCGGCCCGCGCAGCGATCTCGCCGATTGTCGAACAGGTGCAAATCGCGTTTGGCGCAGTGAAGATGGCCGAGTGGATTTCCAACGCCAGTTCGGCATTGATCCCGTGCAAGCCCCGGTCCAGCCAGTCAGGGCGCACAACATGCGTCAGCTTTGCATCCGGCGCGATCCGCGCCGAAAGAGCGTCAAAGGTGGCGCAATGCACTGCGGCGGTATGAAACAATGTCAACTCGGTCATACTTGGAAACCTATCAGAAAAGGGCGCCCGATGGACGCCCTTTCGCAAAATCTCGATATGGGCGTCAGCCGTTTGCGGAAATCAGTTCTGCCTGGGCCACGATCACCTCGGCCTGCTTGATCGAAGCGATGTCAACCAGGCGACCCTTGTAGACAGTAGCACCTTCGCCTTTGGCCTTGGCCTGCTCCATTGCGGCAAGGATTTCGCGGGCCTCGGTCACCGCTTCGTCGGACGGGGTGAAAACCTGATTGGCCAGCGCAATCTGTTTGGGGTGGATCGCCCATTTGCCGACCATTCCGAGCGTGGCTGAACGTCTGGCTTGCGCGATATAGCCTTCGTCATCCGAGAAATCTCCGAACGGTCCGTCCACCGGCAACACCCCGTGGGTGCGGCAAGCAGCAACGATGGCGGCCTGGGCCCAGTGCCACGGGTCTGACCAGTGCTTTTCGCCATTGCACAACATATAATAATTTTCCTGCGTGCCACCGATGCCGGTGGTCTGCATCCCCATCGAGGCGGCAAAATCAGCCGCGCCCAGGCTCATCGCCTGCAAACGGGGGGAGGAGGCTGCGATTTCCTCGACATGGGCAATGCCGGCAGAGGATTCGATGATCACTTCGAAACTGATCGGCTTGGTCCGGCCCTTGGCGCGTTCAATGGCGGTGACCAGCGCGTCGACGGCATAGACATCGGCGGCGCAACCCACCTTGGGGATCATGATCTGATCCAGCCGATCACCCGCCTGTTCCAGCACGTCCACCACATCGCGGTACCAATAGGGTGTATCCAGCCCGTTGATGCGCACCGACATGGTCTTGTTGCCCCAATCGAGGGTGTTCAGCGCCTCGATCACATTGGCGCGGGCAGTATCTTTGTCCGAAGGCGCAACCGAATCTTCAAGATCGAGGTTGATGACATCCGCTGCCGACGCCGCCATTTTTGGAAACAGCTTGGTGTTGGAGCCGGGACCGAACAACTGGCAACGATTGGGGCGCGCAGGGGCGGCGGGCTGTATGCGGAAACTCATCGGTTGACCTCATTGAGTAAGGAAATTGCGATTTTCTTGCAGAATGAGGTATTAAATTGCGCGCACTTGCGCAAGCGTCATTATGCGTGCGCAGCAATGCAATCGCAGCATCCATCAAGATAAGGCGCTGTCAAGGTGATCAAAGATTAATCAGTTTGAAAACTTCGAAGATTCTTGCGTGATTATCGCAGATCGTGCAATGATCTTCGCTTTGAGTGAAGTGAGCGGGGAAATACGCGAAACGCTCGTAACGGCGCTTCAATAGGGTTCGCCGGAAACAAAGGAGTGCACCGCAATGATCGAGACACCGTATCTGCTGTTTTTGGGCGATGCGCCCGACCAACTGGCGGCCAAGGTTGCCGTCGGCATCAAGGACTGGCGTCCGGAAAACGCCGTGGGTCAATTCCGTATGGACGGTTGCAAGGCCGATCTGGGTCTGAAGGACATGGATCTGGTCGAAGCGCGCGAGGCAGGGGCCAAGACGCTGGTAATTGGCGTGGCCAACCGGGGTGGTGTGATCAGCCAGGAATGGAAGAAAGTTCTGGTCATGGCGCTGGAGGAAGGGTTTGATCTGGCTTCGGGCTTGCACAACCTTTTGCGCAACGAGCCGGATCTGGTGGCCGTAGCCGAAGCTTGTGGACGGACCCTTCATGACGTGCGCGTGCCTTCGGTAGATTACCCGATTGCCAACGGCATCAAGCGCAAGGGCAAGCGGTGCCTGGCGGTTGGCACCGATTGCTCAGTGGGCAAGATGTATACAGCGCTGGCAATGGACAAGGAAATGCGCGAGCGCGGCATGAAGTCGAGCTTCCGCGCTACCGGGCAGACCGGCATCCTGATCACCGGTGACGGTGTGCCACTGGATGCGGTGATCGCCGATTTCATGGCCGGATCGGTGGAATGGCTGACCCCGGACAATGACGACGATCACTGGGACCTGATCGAAGGGCAGGGCAGCCTGTTCCACGTTTCCTATTCGGGCGTCACCATGGCGCTGATTCATGGCGGTCAGCCGGATGCGCTGATCTTGTGCCACGAACCCACGCGGGAGCACATGCGCGGCCTTCCGACCTATCAGTTGCCGACGCTCGAAGCGCTGCGCGATACCGCGCTGAACTTGGCTCTGGTGGCTAACCCTGACTGCAAAGTGGTGGGTGTTTCGGTAAATACCCAGCACATGGGCGAAGGCGACGCCAAGGCCTATCTGGCGCAGATTGAGGCCGATATGGGGTTGCCTGCGACCGATCCATTCAGGTTTGGGTCCGACAAGCTGGTGGACGCGCTCGCCGCGATGTGATGCAAGCGGCTCGCCGGTGGCGGAGTATGGCCGCCTCCGGCGGGAGTATTTGGAAAAAGATGAAGGAGCAGGCGAGTGCAGATCGAAGTCTCTCGCGACGTGTTCCGGCTGGCGCAGGTGTTCACCATCTCACGCGGGTCGCGGACCGAAGCCAAGGTGTTGACGGTGCGGGTGACAGACGGTGCGCATCAAGGTTGGGGCGAATGCGTGCCTTATGCGCGCTACGACGAGACACTGGAAACGGTCGAAGCCGAGATTGTCGGGTTGCCTGCGGAGTTTACGCGCGAAGGGTTGATGGACCTGTTGCCTGCTGGTGCGGCGCGCAATGCGGTGGATTGCGCTTTGTGGGATCTGGAAGCCAAGCGGACAGGCAAGCGGGTTTGGGAGCTGGCAGGTCTGCCGGAGCCGGGACCGGAAATCACCGCTTACACGCTGTCTTTGGACACGCCCGAGGCGATGCAGGCGCAGGCAGCCAAAAATGCCCATCGGCCTTTGCTGAAGATCAAGCTGGGTACGCCCGACGACATGCCGCGGCTGGAAGCAGTCCGTGCGGGTGCGCCGAACGCAAAAATCATCGTTGACGCAAACGAGGGATGGACCGCCGAGGTGTATGCTGACCTCGCGCCGCATCTGGTGCGACTGGGTGTTGCATTGGTCGAACAGCCCTTGCCAGCCGGGCAGGACGAAGCGCTGATCGGGATGGATCGCCCGGTGCCGGTCTGTGCCGACGAGAGCTGTCATGACCGTGCCAGCCTGCCCTCGCTCAAGGGCAAATACGATGTGGTTAACATCAAGCTGGACAAGACCGGCGGTCTGACCGAGGCGTTGAAGCTGCGCGCAGCCGCGTTGGCCGAGGGGTACGACATCATGGTGGGGTGCATGGTGGGCAGTTCACTGGCGATGGCCCCTGCGACACTGGTGGCTCAGGGCGCGATGGTGACAGATCTTGACGGCCCGCTGTTGTTGGCCGAAGACCGCGACACCCCGTTGATTTTTGATGATGCCGGAGTGTACCCGCCCAAAGCGGCGCTCTGGGGCTGAGGAGACACAAGACATGACCCGCACCGTTTATGTGAATGGAGAATACCTGCCTGAGGACGAGGCAAAAGTCTCGATCTTTGACCGGGGGTTTCTGATGGCCGACGCGGTCTATGAGGTGACCAGCGTTCTGGGCGGCAAGCTGATCGACTTTGAGGGCCACGCGGTGCGCCTAAAGCGGTCGTTGGACGAACTGGACATGGCCGAGCCCTGCAGCAAGGACGAGTTGCTGGAAGTTCATCGCCAACTGGTGAAGCTGAACGGAATCGACGAGGGTTTGGTTTACCTGCAAGTAACCCGCGGCTCCGACGGGGATCGGGATTTCGTGTTTCCGTCGGCCGATACCAAGCCGACGATCGTTCTGTTCACCCAAAACAAGCCTGGTCTGGCCGACAGCCCGGCGGCGGCTAAAGGCAACAAGATCATTTCGATCGAAGATATCCGCTGGGGCCGTCGCGACATCAAGACGGTCCAGCTTTTGTATCCGTCGATGGGCAAGATGATGGCCAAGGCGGCGGGCTGCGACGACGCCTGGATGATCGAGGATGGGTTCGTGACCGAAGGCACCTCGAATAACGCCTATTTCGTCAAGGCCGGCAAGATCGTGACTCGGCCGCTGTCGAACGACATCCTGCACGGGATCACCCGCAAAGCGGTGCTGCGTCTGGCTGCCGAGGCGCAGATGGAGATCGAAGAACGCCTGTTCACCATCGACGAAGCGAAAGAAGCGGACGAGGCATTCACCACTTCGGCAAGCGCCTTTGTCATGCCGGTTGTCGAGATCGACGGAGTGCGACTGGGGGATGGCACACCCGGACCGATCGCCCGACGTCTGCGCGAGATTTATCTGGACGAAGCCCGCAAAGAGGCAATCTGAGTTGCCGCTCAACCGAACCGATAGCTTGACGCGGTAAGCGAGCCGAAAAACTGGGTTTCGTGATACACGCGTTTTGCGGGGGCCTCTTCGGCGGCCCCCAGCGCCACAAAAAGCGGCACCAGATGGTCCTCCTGCGCGTGACAGGTGCGCGCGGACGGAGCGCTTTCCCAATTCAGCATTGCTTGCGTTCTGGCATCCGGTTCAAGTCCAAGTGCTGCGTCGAGCCAGGCGTCGAATTCCGCCGAGGGCTTTTCCCCCTCGCGTCCCATCAGGCGCAGGTTGTGATAGCTGAGGCCGGAACCGACGATCAGCACGCCATCATCGCGCAATGGGGCAAGGGCGCGGCCAAGTGCCAGATGCTCTGCCGGGTCATAGTGACTGCGCAGAGAGATCTGAAAGGTCGGCATATTCGCTTCAGGATACATCACCGCCATCGGCGCGAATGTTCCGTGATCGAACCCTTGAGTGTCGTCCAGCCGAACCGGCAGACCTGCTGCCGACATCAGATCAGCACTGCGCCGTGCCAGATCAGGAGCACCGGGTGCCGGATAAACGATTTCATAGGTCTCTGGCGGAAAACCGAAATAGTCATACACCATGGGCGGTCGGGGGGATGACATGACAGCATATGCATCGCTTTCTTCCCAGTGTCCCGAGATCATCAGGACCGCTTTAGGCCTTTCGCCAATATCTTGTGGCATCCGTGCCAGAGACGTTTCCAGTTCCTTGAACCGTTGGCGCATGTCAGGCAGCCATGGCCATGGACCGCCACCATGCGAGATAAAATAGGTTGGCAATGGATTGGGCATGATCACCTCGGGACGCCTGATGTTTGCAGTAAGGATATGACAGATTGTCCGCGACTGTCAGGTCGCTTTCCAAACAGTATTTGTGCGTTTCTGCGTCCTTCGGAATGAATGCGACAGCGAGTTGGCGCAAACTGCCCAGTGTACGAAATCCCTCGCCCCTAGGTTCAATGTGGGAGGGGCGGAACATGCAGCCATTCGAGGGAATACGAGTGCTTGATCTTACGCATGTCTATGCGGGACCGTTTTGTACCTTTCAACTTGGCGTTCTTGGGGCCGAGGTCATAAAGATAGAACCGGTGACGCAACCCGACATGACCCGTGCGGAGGGCGCGGATGCAGCGCTGAACGCCATTGGCATGGGGTTGGGGTTTCAAGCGCAGGGGGCTGGGAAACGCACCTTGGCGCTTGATCTGAAATCGGACGAGGGTCGGGAGATCTTTGACCGGCTGGTTCGAACCGCAGATGTCGTGGTGCAAAACTATACGGCCCGCGCGGTCGAAGCTTTGGGATTGCGATATGATCGGCTAGCGGCCTTGAAACCTGATCTGATCTATTGCGCCATCAGCGGGTTCGGTGCGACAGGGCCGAAGGCAGGCCATCCGGCCTATGACGTGGTAATACAGGCCTATACAGGGGTCATGACCGCCAATGGCGAGGTGAACGGCACCCCAATTCGTGTCGGACCGGCCATGGTAGATTACGGAACCGGGGCGCAGGCCGCGCTGGCGATTTCAGCGGCGCTTTTTGGGCGCGCGACGACAGGGCAGGGACGGAGGATCGACGTGGCAATGACCGACTGCGCGTTGATGATGATGAACTCTAACTCGATGACCGCATTGGCAACTGGCAAGGCGCCAAAACCACATGGTAACAACGACCCTTCGCTTGCCGGCTATGCGACATTCGAAACTGCGGACGGTTTGCTGATGATCGGAGCATACACCAATACTCAGATGGCGAACCTGATGCGGGCGATCGGCAAGCATGAGCTTGCCGAAGAAATCTTGCAAACGCCCCGCGCTGAAATCGGCAAACGACGAGAGGCGGATTCCGCCGCAATCGCGCAGGCCATGGCTTCACGAACGGCTGAGGAATGGGAGCAGGTGCTCAACGCACACCACGTGCCGGCGGCTCGTGTACGGAGTTTGGAAGAAACGTTAGACGAGGCGCAGCTGGCCACGCGAAACGTCATTCAAAAGGTGGATGATCGCAGGTTTCCCGTGGCGGGCTTCACCTACGATTTCGGAGCGCCTGCATTGACCAACCCACCCCGCGCCCATGGCGCGGACAGCCGCGCCATATTGGAGGAATTTGGTGTCGACGCGGCCGCATTCGACGACCTGGCTGCGCGTGGTATAGTGTTCAGCCCTTCTTGAGGACGTTTTCCTCGAACGCGACCTTGAAGGCAGCCTGTTTCTCTTGGCTGGCTTCGGTCTGGTAGTTGGTTTTCCACTCGTCCATGGTCATGCCGTAGTAGATCTCGCGGGCCTCGTTCTTGTCCATTTCGATGCCCTTTTCGTTGGCCGCTTCCTGATACCAGCGTGCAAGGCAGTTGCGGCAGAACCCGGCAAGATTCATCAGGTCGATATTCTGTACGTCCGTGCGATCTTCCATCAGGTGTTTTTGAAGGCGGCGGAAGGCTGCGGCCTGAACTTCGATTTCGGTTTGTTGGTCCATGCGTGGGCTCCGTGTGAGTGACTTGGCCTTGAGGTAGCAACACTTGTCCGGCGATACAATAATCGGAGGCCATGAGGTGGCCACCACATCGATCACGGGATCAGGCCAGTTTCAACGCCACCCACGGCACAAGGCAGAAGACCAGCGTCAAAACCTTGTAATTGGCCAGATATCGGAAATAGGCCTTTTTGACCTCTGTCTTTTCCATACCGAACATGTTGCCATGAATGGTCGCGATCCGGTCTTGCAAGGCAACCACCATCAATGTGCTGAGGAGTAAGATACTGATATTCAAGACCGTCATCCAGCCGAAGACCGTCGCCAGGGTTGCCTGAGTCATGGTCGTCTCCTTTCCTTTTCGATATGGGGGTAACTGGATGCACTCACAAGAATGCGCGGAGAGCGCCCGGCCAATCCGACCTGACGTCACAAGTGATTTTAGGCAAGGGCGGGTTGATTTTGGGTGACGCCACAAAATGCCCAGCCCTTTGAGGGCAGAAAGGCGAACCGAACTACAAAACAACTGGACGATGGTTTTGCCTTGCAGCCTATGAGTTCGCCCGGCATGTTTTTTTGCAGGCGTTCCACGGTGTCTTCGAAGGAATTCAGTGTCGGATGGGAGCAAAGGCATGTTGGGAGTGAACGGTGAGATATTTCAGACTTTTCGCAGATGAGACAGGTGAAAGCCATTGGGAGACCGTCGAGGTTGCGCTGGAGGAGAAGGCTTTTGCTCCGCCAGCCAAAAGCATTGAAATATCTGCCCCAGAACGTGCGCGACAGATGTTGTTTCTAAGACTCCGGGCGGGCTGGGATGAGCCGGTCCACGT
>NZ_JBXWQW010000063.1:0-19944 GCF_059612585.1 Ruegeria sp. YKSF57
ATTCTGCGACCGCTAGGGCTGACTGACAGTTCTCGAAACTGGCGAAAAATGGTTTCAGGTCAGCGCCTTTGGTATTTTGAAAGCAGGGACGCAAGCGCATGGCTCATGATCTGAGTAAACCATATGAATATCCATTCGAAACGGCCTCGGAAAATGAAATCCGGTTTCGCGATGCCGGTTCAGTCGAAGGTAGGCCCGCAGGTGTTCCCTCCTCTTATGATGAAGGCGGGTCCACCCGGTGGACGCCAGAGGCGATTTCCGAGGTGCACGCTCTAGCACAACTCGGTCGCTATCAGGTGCGCGGTTACAACACTTTCAACAAGCGATTGCCGACATTCGACGATCTAACCTTCGTGCCTGCGACGATGACACGCCTGCCGTTGGAGGGATATCGCGAAAACTGTGATACCACGACGGTCTTGGGTGGTGGTCGCGGGCTTGTAGAACGCCCTGTCGAATTGAAAATTCCGATATACATAGCCTCGATGTCTTTTGGAGCCTTGTCTGCCTCGGCCAAGGCTTCCCTGGGGTTCGGGGCCTCGAAAGTCGGCACCATGACCTGTACGGGCGAAGGTGGAATGCTGGAAGAGGAACGCCAAGCGTCACGCATTCTACTCTACCAGATGTCTCCTGCTCGCTATGGAGTCGATCTGGATCACCTTCGGCGCGCGGATGCTTTGGAGCTGGTTGTGGGGCAGGGGGCCAAACCCGGAACCGGAGGTCTATTGCTGGGCATGAAGGTCAGCCCGCGTGTCAGCAAAATGCGGACATTGCCGGAAGGTGTCGATCAACGTTCAACGATCCGTCATCCGGATTTTCTGGGGGCTGACGATCTGGCCGTTAAAATCGAAGAGTTACGGATCGCAACGAACTATCAGGTGCCGATCTTTATCAAGATGGGTGCGACACGTCCACGGTTCGACGTGGCAATTGCTGCCAAAGCCGGGGCGGATGTCGTTGTCGTTGACGGCGCCGAAGGAGGAACTGGTGCGTCTCCGGAATTGTTGCTGAACCACACCGGAATTCCGACGATGAGCGCGATCCGGGCTGCGCGAGAGGCGTTGGATGAATGCGGCATGACGGGCAAAGTTTCGTTGGTGGCTGCTGGTGGCATCAGATCCGGGGTCGATGCCGCGAAGTGTCTAGCATTGGGTGCCGATGCCGTAATGATCGGCAATGCGGCGATGGTGGCCCTAGGGTGTAATACTCCGCGCTATGTGGAGGATTACAAGGCATTGGGGACGTCTCCTGGGGCATGTCATCATTGCCATACAGGTCGTTGTCCAGTCGGAATCGCAACACAGGACCCTGAGCTGGAAGTGCGGATGAATCCCAAGGCGGGAGCAGAAAGGATTGCACGATACCTGACGGCCATGACCATGGAAATCACTGCTCTGGCAAAGGCTTGCGGCAAGTCATCTGTCCACAACTTGGAAACCGAAGATCTGCGCGCTTTGAGCTTCGAAGCCTCTGCCTTTACTGGTGTCAAAATGGCGGGGATAGACAGGGCGTTCGATTGGTGAAAGTTTCCATCCTCGAACTGACAGGGCATCCCCTTCCGTTACTGAAGGGAACGCCACGGACCGCGAGCCAAATCAAGGAGTGGTTGGCGCCGCATTTGAGAAGCGCAGAGTTTTCGGTTGCAAACGTCGTCGATGGCGAGGCGTTGCCTGAGATAGGCACGTTTGACGGGGTTATAGTGGGCGGGTCCGAATTTGGAGTTTATGACGCCCTGCCGTGGATACAGCCGCTCAAAGATTTTTTGTTGAACACAAAAAATGCGGGCAAGCCCATCTTCGGAATCTGCTTTGGTCACCAAATCATGGCAGATACATTTGGCGGCAGGGCCGCGAAAGCGTCCGTTGGCAATGTGATTGGCGCGCGAGAATTCGATTTTGGATCCTCAGTGATTCCGAGTTACGTCTGGCATCAAGACCAAGTGACCCGGGTTCCGGCGAGCGCAAAAGTCACTGCGACGGCGGCGCATTGTCCTGTCGGCGCACTGTCTTATGATTTTCCCGCAGCATCGGTTCAGTTCCACCCCGAGTATACCAAAACACATTTGCGCGAGATAGTTGAGCGAGGTCGGGGCGTTTTTTTGTCTGAAACCGAGGCGGAACTGGCATTGGCTTCAATCCAAAATGCTGTGGTGCCACGCGATCTGGCTGTAAAGGAAGCTGTCTCGCTGTTCCGCAGTGCGTAATGGATATCCATGGTGTGCGGAGTTGATCTTGATCAAATTCCAAAACCTTGAAGATTGTATACTGAATACGGTATTGGCGGAGACAATTGAATGGCTAGGTTTGATGATTTCTTTCAGGCGATCTCTCGCGTTGCAAATCTGGGGCGTTCAGAAAAGCTGAGCGATCGTGAACTGGCTGATCTTGGTTTGAGCCGGGCCGATTTTCAGGCTCTGCGTTCCGGATCGCCCGGAGCGCGGGAGCGAATTGTTGCAATGGCCAGTCAGTTTGGTTTGAGCGAAGAAGCGCTCGATTCTCGTCCGGAACTTAGTCTCGAGCTCGCTGAAAAATGCGGGTACTGCGATCAGGCCAAGACTTGCAGAGACGCGATCCGCAAGGGTGAACACTTGCCCGAAGACAGATGCCCAAACGCCAACATCTATCGCGCTCTGTCGGGCAGTTAACGACCGCTGGGACTTTCCTTGGGGCTCAGCTTTCGCCGCCCCGATAGTTTGAAGCGTTCGGCTGTGCCGAAGTCTCTCAGACCGACGCCTGCTACAAATTCTGCAAATACGGGTGCATGTTTAAACAAATGTCCCGAGCAACCTCCGGCAAGAAAAACGTTTTCGTGTTCGGGATGCCAGTCAGCAATGAAATGAGTGTCCGGTGTCAAAATTATCTGATTGAACTTTGAGTCGACAACCCGTTGACCTTCGAGGCCCGGAAAGCGATGCCGTATATAACTGCGGGTTCGTCCTAGCGTCGCTTGGCGAATTAGCCGTTCGTCATTGTCCAGATCAATCTTGTCGGGGATCACCACTGCTGCCTTGACACCTGACCCCTCCGAAGAGGGCAATCCAAAAGAACCCTGCCCGTGGTCGATCCAACACGGCATTCTGCCCATGTCGAAGTCTTCTGACCCATCAGGGGTCGAGGTGTATAAAACATTGACACCTACAACGGTCGTGATCGGTTTCACCGTTTTGGGAAACATGTCGGCCATCCAGGCCCCGGTCGCGATGATGATCAGATCGGCTTCCAATGGCTGCCCATCAAGCATTGGGCGCTCGACATCGTCCGTTGTAACCCGCCCCCTGGTGACTTCGCCGCCTGCACTGCGAAACAGACCCAATGCGGTGATCACACAGCGGTGTGCCATCAGCATTCCCGCCTCAGGTTCGAACAAAGCATATTCGATGTCCGGCACCCGGAATTGTGGAAATCGAGATTCGATATCGGAACGTTCGAACTTGTAATACGGAACTCCGATACGATCGAATGTATCAGCCGTCGCATCTTCCCAATCGCAATGTCCCCGCGTTGCAAGAATCAGTGCGCCACATTCGTACATCAGGTTTAGACCGGTTTCGGCTTGCAGTTCGAGCCAGCGCATCCGACTTTCGCGGGCCCACCGAGTATAGAACTCGTCCCGGCCTGAAATAGCGCGGATTACTCGGTTGTAATCCGTTGAAGATGCACGAGAATGTCCAGGTTCCCACCTGTCGATCAGCGTTACTTGCTCTCCGCGTCGCTGCAATGTCAGGGCCGTCATGACCCCAACAATGCCGCCGCCGACTACAATTACAGAGCTTCCGGGCATGGCGCAGATTTTCCTTGTTTCTCGGTCGTATTCGTGAATACTGTATACAGAATACAACTTAAGAAAAGCCAAAAAGCGACAGGGAGAGCGCATCAATGAGTTCGGATTTCGAGCTGCCCGAGGGGACGCACACCGTCATTCTCGGTGTCGGAGACCTAAACGGAATTATGCGCGGAAAGCGTATTCCGGCGAGCCATTGGGATCAGATTTGCAAAGGCGGCAACGCCCTTTCAATTGCGCTCTTTGCTATCGATATGACATGCGATGTCTGGGACACTCCGTATGTCAATTTCGATAATGGCTATCCTGATATGCATGTCTTTCCGATGAGCAAGCCCGTCCCGGTTCCTTGGGAGCCGGGTGTCGCGGTCTGTTTTGGTCGGGCCGAAGGCATGGATCACAAGCCGGTTCCGATCGACCCCCGTCAGGCCTTGGTGCGACAGGTGGAACGTGCGCGGGACATGGGGTTCGAAGTCAACGTCGGGACAGAGCTTGAGTTCTATTTGCTGGACCCCGACACCGGGCAACCACGTGACAACGGCATCCAAGTTTATGGGCTGGGACGGGCGGCCCGGATGGAGCATATCGTTGGTCCGATCCGTCAACAAATTAATGAATGCGGCATCCCAATAGAACAATCCAATCCCGAATACGCAGCAGGGCAAATCGAGGTGAACATTCGGTATGGCGAGGCACTTCAGGCCGCTGACCGGGTAGTTTTGTTCAAATCGCTGATCCGGCAGCTGGGTATTGCGCATGGGTATCTGGCGACTTTCATGCCAAAACCGTTCTTTGAACAGTCGGGCAATGGATTCCACACACATTACTCCCTGTGGAAGGATGGCAAGAACGCTTTTGCCGAAAACGGGAAAATCAACGACACGGCTAAAGCATTTATTGCAGGACTACAAAAGCGCATGTGTGAAAGCGCAATTTGCGGAAGTGGGACGGTGAATGGATATCGTCGTCGCGCGCCTTATACCTTCTGCCCAATTAACGCGAGTTGGGGATACGACAACCGAACAGTCGGTATCCGCGTCATCGAAGGCTCCGATACTTCTGTTCGCGTTGAAAAGCGTGACGCGGGTGCCGATGCCAACCCCTATCTTTTGCTGGCCGCAGAAATCGCAGCAGGTCTGGACGGCATGGAACAGGGCCTTGAACCCAGTAAGCCCACGATGGGCAACGCGTATGAGGAGGCCATCGGGGACGCGATTCCGACTGATCTACCCACTGCCATCAATCTGGCGCGCAGTTCGGATTGGCTTAAGGATGTGATGGGCGAGTTGCAGTGGGAACTTGTCCTTCAGCAGGCCGAGCGTGAGTTGGGTTTCTTTGCCGAGCAGGTGACGCAAGTCGAATTGGACCGGTACCTGAGGACGCTCTGATGCTGATAGGCAAAGTTACAGGCACTGTCACTGCAACTGCCAAGGACGCGCGCTTGGTCGGCAAAAAGCTGATGATCACCGATATCGTCGACAGTCGCGGCAAGGTCCTTCGACCTGCTTGTGTCGCGGTAGATACGAGTGGTGCGGGGATCGGAGATACTGTGCTCGTGGTCGGCGGATCGGCAGCACGGATGGCTGCGGATTTGTCCACAGTGCCGGTGGATCTGACCATTGTGGCGGTTGTGGATCACATCTCGGCCAACTGACTTCAACACTTATCAACGTTTTACTCTGGAGGAACAAAAATGGCGAAACCAGTTGCGGGGCAGATGGCCCTGGGCATGATCGAGACCCGCGGCCTCGTCGGCGCGATTGAGGCTGCAGACGCAATGGTCAAGGCCGCAAGCGTTACGATCGTCGGACAAACCAAAGCGGGTGGCGGTCTCGTGACCACCCTTGTTCGCGGCGAAGTTGGTGCCGTGAAGGCCGCCACAGACGCGGGCGCGACCGCAGCCAATAAAGTGGGCGAAGTCGTTTCAGTGCATGTCATCGCACGTCCTCACGACGAGCTTGAAGCCATCATTGATGGGCTGGGTGCAGGCACAACTGCCTGAATCTTCGTGGCAGTCGAGTAAGGAGCAACCATGTCCGCTGGATTCGCAGAATTCACCCGTGCCGTAGCAAGCGGCGCAACAAGGGAAGCCGCACCAACCCAGAGATACGGCAGGATTGCCGTTCTGGGCGGAGGGCCGGATGCCCGACTTCTGGCTGCTCTGTGTCTGGCAGAAAGGGCAGACGTTACGTTGTTTTCCGCCTACGGCAGTGAACTGGACCTGCTGGAGAAATCTTCGGGCATCGGTCTTCGTGGTGTTGGACCGGTGGGGTCATATCATGTGAACCGGGATGGCCCGTCTGTCCGCACTACCGCCGAACTGGACGCCGCGGTTAGCGGGGCCGAAGTGATCTTTCTCACAGGGCCAGTCCACAAGCAGCGTACCTATGCAATGGTACTGGCCGATCATCTGAGTGACGGCCAGGTTCTGGTGCTTGCCCCTGGCCGGTCACTGGGCGCTGTCGAAGCGGCGTGGATGCTGCGCATTGGCGGCTGTAAGGCGGATGTTACCTTGGTCGAGATACAGGGGCTGCCGTATTGGTTCGCTGCCGAGGGTTCGGTGTTGAATTTGACTTACGCCGCTCCAATGGCCGGAGCGACTTTGCCGCGCGGTCGAACCCATGTGCTTGACGGGTTAAGCCAGTTTCTTCCCAACCTGAGCCCCGTTGACTCGGTCTTGGTTTCCAGTTTCGGAGATCTTTCCGCCGCAGTGGAAATCCCTGCCTTGGTGCTCGGAGGCGCCGCACTGGAAAAGGGAGGTCCAAGTGTTCCGATGGGTGGTGAACTGCTGGCGACAAACATCACATTCTCCGCACTGATCGGAGAAGACCAACGCGCTGTGATTGTAGGACTCGCCGAAGAACGGCGCAGGGTTGCGGCGGCCTTTGGCGTCAGGGATTTACCCGACATCGATGACTGGATCGAACGCTTCGCAGGTGCGGACAGGGGCGAGTTTTCGCGTCCTGTCCCCCACCGGCAGGTCGCAGTTGGTTTGATGCGCGATGGCGTACTTGGGTCTCTGGTGCCACTCGGTTCGGCGGCAACGCTGGCAGGTATTCCCGCGCCGCTGACCCGCAGCTTGATAGCGATCACGGATCAGATGCTGGGGGCGGATGTGGCCGCCGCGGGCCGCAAGCTGGACAGCATTGGTATTTCCGCAGGCGACGTCGATCAGGCGCGTCGTATTTTTGACGCCATTGCCACTGGAGCAACGTGATGGATGCGGATCTGAAATCGATCGCCGCCGCGCGGCGTGCTGCTGAAACGGCCTTTTCCGCATATCGTGCCTTCTTAGGGACCGATCCTACTCAGGTTGATGCCATTGTTGATGCCATGGCCCGCGCAATCGAACCCGAGGCCGAGCGGCTTGGGCAAATCGCCGTCGAGGAGACCGGTTACGGCAATGTCCCGGACAAACGGCTAAAGAACCTGTTCAACGCCCTATCAGTCGCGGATTATCTGCGAGACGTAACAACCCTTGGCCTGTTATGGCGCGACGACGCGACCAAAATCGCAGCTTTTGGCGAACCAATGGGGGTGGTCGCCGCACTCATCCCCGTGACAAACCCGACCTCGACCATCATCTACAAGGTGCTTTCGGCGGTCAAAGCGGGAAACGCCATCGTTTGCGCCCCGCATCCACGTGGTGTGCGTAGCGGTATCGAAACAGTAAAGGTCATGTCCAGCTTAGCGGAACAGATGGGGGCGCCCAAAGGGTTGATCCAATGTCTTGATGCCGTGACGATACAAGGCACCGCCGAGCTGATGAAGCATCGACGCACCTCCGTTGTGATGGCGACCGGTGGGCCAGCGATGGTGAAAGCGGCCTATTCCAGTGGCAAGCCGACCCTCGCGGTTGGTGCCGGGAATGTGCCTTGCTATGTTCACAAATCCAAAAAGGGCGATTTGGCAGAAGTGGCCGAGATGATCGTAACCTCTAAATGCTTCGACTTCGGCACGGCCTGCGTCAGTGAGCAGGCTATCGTTGCCGATCCCGAGATAGCGCGCGATCTGCGCCACGAGTTAAAGCTGAAGGGCGCCTACTTCTGTACTCCGGCAGAGGCGGACCGGTTGGCCAAGGTAATCTTCAAAGGCCCTCAAGTGATGGATCCCGAGCGCGTGGGGCAAAGCCCGCAAGTTCTGGCCGATGCCGCCCGATTTTCGATCCCTCCGCGTACGAGGTGTCTGGTTTCGGAAGAAACCGAAGTCGGATGGCAGCGACCGTTGTCGGCGGAAAAACTGAACCCTGTTCTCGCCTTTTATGAGGCCAAATCAACCGAACACGGCGTCGAATTGGCACAATCTATTGCAAAGTTTGAAGGATGGGGGCATTCGTCGATCATCCATTCCGACGATCCTGAAGTGGTGGCCCACTTTGCGACCGTTCCGACTGGGCGGGTTTTGGTGAATACGCCCGGCATCATGGGGGGGATGGGGTATTCCACCGATCTCGAACCGTCGTTCATGCTCGGAACGGGAACGTGGTCCGGTTCGATTACGTCGGACAACGTTACGGCCCTGCATCTCATCAACATCAAGCGGGTTGCATACCAAAGCCGGCCTTGGCGCGACATTTATGAGGAGTATGGCGCATGAGCGATATCACCATCCGGGCGCTGATGCAGATTAATAATCTGCAACCGAAATTTGCTGCCTACAACGGCGCAACAGTACAAGGTTCAGTGCCTTTGTCCGGCGACACTGTGCTGATCGGAGAATTTGCGCCTGGAAACGGGGTGTTTTCCCTGATCGACCGCGCGCTCAAGGCTTCGTCAGTCGAGGCGACAACCCAAATGGTCGAACGTGAATTCGGTTTCTTCATACTACGTTCACCGTCCAATGCCGAGGTGTCCGCGGCGCGAGACGCGATGCTGGCAGAGCTTGGTGCGTCGATGTCGGATCGGATGAAACCCTCCATCAGTTCCACGCAGATCATCACCAGCGTCGAACCGTACCAAGCTCAATTGTTGAACAAATGGCGGAAGGGTTCGTTGATCGTTCCTGGTCAGACTTTGGGGATCGTGGAATGCGCACCCGCCGCTTATATTTCTATTGCGGCCAACGAAGCGGAAAAGGCGGCTGAAATCGATATTGTCGAGGTGCGCGCCGTAGGGCGTTTCGGAAGGTTGTTCATTTCTGGTTCCGAAAACTCGGTCAAAACGGCTGTTGAAGCGGCAGCGCGCGCCATCGAAACCGTGGATGGGCGATCGAACTGATGGCCGGATCGCGGGTCATAGGGTCCGAAGCGATCGAAGAGGTCCGGCGGCGCGGTCGGATCGTGTTTGAAATCCTGCCGGGCGACATTGTTACTGCGCTGGCGCGTGAAACGGCAGAACGTTTGGGCATTGGTTTGGTTGAAGGCCCGCTCGAAAAGCCGGCCCCACCGCGAACTGATGGTAAAGCCTCGATGCGTCGCGTGCTTTATCGTAGGTCCCCCAAATGGATGCCTCCGTCCCGCGCACCGCGCAAGGCCCGACGACTGGGAAAACTCGCTTTGATTGGGGCGGGAGGCGTGGGTGGCAATATTGCTCACTTGGCAGTGTTGAACGATATTGCAGATGACATTGCCCTTGTCGACATTACTCCAGGTTTGGCCGCGGCAACAGCGATGGACCTCAACCAAGCGTCGGGCATTACCTGTGCTCGATCACGTTGCTTTGGAGGTGAAAAACTGGATCTGGTAGCGGGCGCCGAAGTGGTGGTTGTCACTGCGGGCCGAGCTCGGCGCCCCGGCATGAGCCGATCCGATCTAATCAACGTCAATGCGCGTGTTATCCGGCAAGCCGCCGAAGCAATCCGGACCAGTGCACCTGAGGCCGTTGTGGTCGTCGTTACCAACCCACTGGACGAAATGACCGTGGAAATGTTGCGCGCCACAGGGTTTACGCGTGAGCGGGTTTTGGGCATGGCCGGCACTCTTGACAGCAGCCGGTTCCGTCATGCGCTTGCGATGGAGGCGGGTGTCGCTCCGGCTGAAGTCGATGCAATTACACTCGGCAGTCACGGCGATGAAATGACCCCAATTCCTAGCCTTGCGCGGATCAAGGGGCGCCCAGTCGGCGTCTTTCTGACCAAAGACCAGATCAACGCTTGCGTGAAGGACGCGATAACCGGCGGAGGGCAGGTTGTGGCGCTAAAGAAATCCGGTTCGGCAACGATTGCCCCTGCGCATGCTTCGATCGAGCTGATTGATCACATTCGCGGCGCGCGAACTGGTCCGGTTCCCGTGTCGGTGATGTTGAAGGGTGAATATGGTATTGACGGCGTCGTACTTGGCGTCCCTGCGCATCTTGGCGCAGGTGGGCTTGTCGCAATTGAAGAACTGCGCTTGACGGAAGCTGAATATGTATCGCTTCGTGCTGCCGCCGCCTCAATCCGCAAAAGGTTGGGCCATTGACCATTCGCAGCTGGAAATCCGGGGGGCGTTTCGAGGAGCTTGGATCGTATTCCCGTGTTAAGCGGATCGGGCCGTTTGTTTGGGTGGCCGGCACAACCGCAATTGAACCCACAGGGAAAATTCATGCGCCCGGAGAAGTTGGGGCGCAAACCCGGTACGTTCTCTTTCGAATTGAAGAAGCGTTGAAGCACGTCGGAGCCGAATTGCGGCATGTAGGACGGGTGCGCGCATATCTGACCGATATGGGAACAGCTGGCGAATTCGCGCGCGTGCACGGAGAGATATTCAGGGGAATCGATCCTGTCCTGACTGCCGTCGAAGCCGGACTGACACAGCCAGGTCTGACCGTTGAAATTGATGTGGATGCGGTCATTCACGACAAAAACGGAAATATCGTCGGATTCTGAAGATGACTTTCCAAGAAAGGATTTGATCGGAGTACAGTTCTGTGTACTGTATACAGAATACAAACTCGGCAAAAAGAGACACAGGGAGCTTTTCAGATGACAAAATCAGCGCTCATCGGCGGGACATGCATCGCGCTCATGGCCTCGGCAGCCATGGCCGAGATCAAGGTGGGGTATATCGGGTCGCTTTCTTCGGATACCGGCCTTTCTACGCTTCGCGGCGCAGAGATGGCGATTGAGGAACTGAATGCAAATGGCGGTCTTAACGGAGAGCAGATAACACTTGTCTCTGCGGATACGGGACAAGACCCGACCGAGGGCATCCGGGCCTATGAATATCTGGCTGAAACAGAAGAAGTTGATTTCATCATATCCGGGTCCATTGATGACGTATCGCTTGGATGGCTACCTAGGATGCAAGAATATCGCATCCCAACTCTGGATACCTGGACTTCGTATATTGGCATAATCGATATGGTGGTCGAAGACCCCGAAGGTATGGCGCCTTACTTCATGAACATCGCTTCGGACGAGGCGTTGGCGACGTTATACATCAACTTCGGCGCGGATGTTCTAAAAAAGAAGATGGGATGGAATTCGGTCGTTATTCTTGCTGAAGACACTGCATTTGGCGAAGCCATTACCGGCCTGGTGACCGAAGCACTTGCTCCTGTGGCCGGTATCGAAGTTGCTGACATCATCACATATGACGTTGCCACGGTCGATTTTGCACCGATTTTTAGCAGGGCGCAGGATACTGGCGCCGATTTCATCTATCAGGTCTCGTCCGTAAATGCTCAAGTGATTTCCTCGCAATACGTGAAATTGCAGGTTCCAATGGCCATGACCGGCGTGAACGTCGCAGCACTTGGCATGGAGTATTGGGAAGACACTGGTGGAGCAGGGGGCGGTATCTCGACCCTGTCACCTGTGCCGTCTGTCGGATTCAAACTGGACCCGGTTAGTCAGAAGTTCGTCGACGAATACCAGGCGAGATACGACAGCCGTCCGCTTTTACCGCACTTCAACGGATTCAATGCCTACCACGGGCTGAAACAGGCGATGGCCGCAGCAGAGGAAGCCGGTGGTTTCGGCGATGTCGACGCATGGGCCGCAGCAATGAAAAAACAGGACTTGGTGCTGGACATGGATGGCCAACTTTGGTTGCGCTACGGTTTTTGGGGTGACGACGAAGTTGAACCGGTCACGCAACGGACCTACCCGCACAATGCCCGCTTCGATCTTTCGGAACCGTTTGACGATGCGCAGCCATCGATGGTGGTGGTGCAGTGGTACGAAGATGGAACAGCCGCTGTTGTCTATCCTGAAAAATATGCAACTGGCGAGTTCACTCTTCCCAGCTGGGTGAAATAACTCCGAAGTAATAATACGGCGCGCTTTTCTAGAGCGCGTCGGAAGCTAAGGGTTTCTCGATGCTGCAGATACTGATCCAGGGGCTTCTGCTCAGCGGCCTTTACGCGCTTATCGCAATGGGGTTCACACTGATTTTCAGCATCGGACGCGTACTGAATCTCGCCTATGGCGCGTATCTGATGGTCGGTGGATACGTCTATTTCTGGATTTCTCAAACCTTGGGTATGCCAAAGACAGTCGGGGTTATACTGGCGGCTGGTCTAGGTATTCTAATGGGGGTGCTCAAGTTCAAGCTCATCGTCAAGACGCTCAAGGGCGATCATGTGGCGGTCGAAATCTCTACGCTCATTCTTGCCGTCGTTATTCAGGCTGGAATTGTTTTGGTCTTTGGCGACAGCAGCAAAATCCTGCTGCCTATAATCCCCGGCGTGACAATCATAGGTGGAGCGTCTGTCACTTACAATATTCTGACGGCAACGATTGTCAGTTGGGCAATTCTAAGCGGATTATACCTGTTTGTGCGCTTCAGTCATACTGGTCGCGCAATGCAGGCAGTGTCGATGGACGCCAAGGGTGCTGCCATATCCGGGATCGATCCAGACCGTATCAATTTGGTCACTTGGGGTATTTCGGGCGGGTTGGGTGCTGTCGGCGGAGTATTCTTCGCCAGCTACACACAGCTTTCGCCCTCGATGTGGGTAGCCCCGCTGATCATCTCGGTCGCCGTCGTCATTGTTGGCGGTATCGGTTCGATTTTCGGAACGCTGATAGTCGCCCACATAGTCGGGTTTCTGGAGGTTATCGTCGTGGCCACTCTCGCCCCTGAATTGAGGGGCGTTTTTACCATGCTTCTGATTATTGGAGTTCTGGTGATGCGGCCGCAAGGCCTCTTTGGGCGCGAGGAGATTTGAGATGGGATTGCGGTGGTATCATCTTGGACTTTGGGCGGTTCTGATAGCCGGGATGACTTTACTGCCGCAAATCGTTGGCAACGGTACGCTCAGAACAATGATCTTTGCCAACTACCTGGCGATATTTGCTATTAGTTGGGATGTGTTGTCCGGGCGTACCGGCTATGTGAGTTTTGGCCACCCTTTCTTGATTGGAATAGGCGCATATACGACAGCAATCTTGACAAAACGGTTCGATGTGGCGGTCGAGATTTCGATTCCGATTGCCGTAGTGATGACTATGGCGGCAGGGTTGATCGTTCTTCTTCCGGCTTTGCGTATTAGGGGCAGCTACTTTGCGCTTGTCACCTTGGCCTTCATGGAGCTGTTGTATCAATTGGTACAAGTAATCCGCCCCGATCTTACAGGTGGTACACGAGGCATGTCGGGCATTCAAACGCTCACGCGAGGGGCCACCAACGGGTACTACCTGTCAACCACGCTCATGCTTTCCGTGGCTATCAGCATGTGGTTGTTGATGAAAACCCGGTTGGGTACGGCCTTGGCCGCAATCGGAATGAATGAGGAAAGCGTACGTGGCTCCGGCTTGAGCACAACACGCCTCAAGGCTCTCGCGTTTCTGACCAGTGCATTCGTAGCTGGGCTGGGAGGCGCCTTCTATGTGCACTATCTTGGCTCGCTGGCCCCGCGCGCGTTGTTCGATATCAATTTTCTTTTTACAATCATCGTCGCCGCCCTTCTGGGAGGAACGTCGACGATTGTCGGCCCCATGATCGGGGCTTTTTTCATGACTTTTCTGCTGGAGTATCTGCGACCAGTTCTGCCAGGGGCAGAGCGGTACTTTGTTTACGGTGCCATCGCGCTCTTACTCTATATGTATCAACCGAAAGGTCTCGTGGCGCTTTTTCAGCGCGCCGTTTCCGGGGTTCGGAAAAGGAGCATCTCGTGACAACAGCTCTGGAAGTCACTGACCTGGTCAAGACCTTCGGCGGCCTCAAGGCAACGAACAACCTGTCCTTTTCCGTACAGCAAGGGGAATCGTTGGGTCTCATCGGCCCGAACGGTGCAGGCAAAACCACGGTTTTCAGCCAAATTATGGGCGAGTTGCGCCAAAACAGCGGCACGATCAAGCTGTTCGGGCAGGAAATCTCCGCTCTTCCAACCTCGCGCCGGATCCGCGCGGGCGTCAGCCGCACATACCAGATCCCCCGGCCTTTTGGAGATATGAGCGTGTCCGAAAACATACGTGTTGGGCTGATGCCTGACAACATTTGGCACATGATATTCTCACCGCCGGACAAAGCTCGAGAACGCGAGATCGCCCTGAGCGTCGGCTTTAGCGAGGACGATTTGTCAAGAACGCCAGCAGAGCTGGCCATGGGAGATTTGCGCAAGCTGGAAATGGCTCGCACAACGGCAACGGCCCCGAAAGTCATGCTGTTGGACGAGGTGTTCGCTGGCCTTACTGTCGGTGAAATTGCACAAATATCAGATCTCATTCAGTCCATGCGCAAGGAGGGGATGACGTTTCTGATCGTAAGCCATGATTTGCCCGCGTTGGAGCCGTTGATTGACCGTGCCATTGCTATCGACCGAGGCAAAATGATCGCCGAAGGGCCATTTTCGGAAGTAATAAACGACAAGGCCGTACAAGCCTCATATCTCGGAGGAGCGTGATGTCGTTTCTGGAAATCTGCGCCCTGTCCGCGTTTTACGGCAAAGCACAGGCTCTGACGGATATCTCGATAACGGTCGAACCCGGGGAAATCGTCGCGGTGATCGGGCCGAATGGAGCAGGTAAATCTACACTGCTCGACAGTATTATGGGATTGGTTAGGACCGAAGGCGATATAAGGCTCAAAGGGGAACCATTGATCGGGCGGCCAACGTCGGACATTGTACGCCGGGGCGTCGGATATGCACCGGAGCGGTTCAATTTGTTCCCTTATATGTCCGTTCGTGACAACCTGATGGTAGGCGCATACACCGCCCGCGAAGATGTGGAGCACAATCTCGAATTGGTGCACAAACTTTTTCCGCGCCTCGAAGAACGAGAGGGGCAGGAAACATCGACACAGTCCGGGGGTGAACGTCAAATGGTTTCGTTTGGTCGCGCGTTGATGACCAGTCCCGAGCTTTTGCTGGTGGACGAGCCGACAATCGGCTTGGCGCCCAAAATCTGTCATGAGATTGCCGAGGTACTGCGCCGACTAAACCGTGAATTTGGGTTGACCGTGGTCATAACCGAGCAGAATGCTAATTTTGCCCTTTCCCTGGCCAGTCGCATCTACATCCTCGAATCTGGACGCATGCAGATTTCGGGCACGGCGGACGAGTTGCGAAACGACCCACGATTGCTCGAAGCTTATTTCGGTCATCATTGAAACCCGGAACCGGTTCAAATGATATCTGGCAATGGTATTCGGATCGCCATGCCTACGAAGAGGTGGAGTGAGTTTTCCTGTATCATTCACCCGGCAACGGATGGGAACTGCTACCCAGGATCTGACCGCATTGACTTTCAAAGCCGAAACAAGACGGTTGCGGCGAGGGCGGTGGCGGACAGGAGCACCTAGAAACCAAAACGACTTTCAGTTAATCCGTGCTGCTTCGGAAAACTACTGAACGTGACGGTACGCAATCTCAGTTTTCTTTGAAAGCACGTGACATGCTATCGGTGATTGGTTTCACTATGTAAGAAGCGAATGTCCGTTGTTCGGTCTGGATCATGATTTCTGCAGGCATGCCTGGCGTCGGAACAAACCCACGAACGCGGCCCATCTCATCAGAAGTCAAAGAGATTCGAGCCAAATACACCTCTTGTGGTGCACCGCCTGTATCTTCGAACAGGGCATCTGCGGAAACATAATACACTTCTCCATTCAAAACCGGAGTGGTGCGCTGGTTCAAAGCCACCAGACGCACAGTGGCCCTTTGCCCGGTTACAACGCTATCGATCTCGGTTCTCGGAATCTGAGCTTCGATAATCAATGGAGCATCCGCCGGCAGGATTTCAGCGATTGGTTCGCCAGTTTCGATAACGCCACCAGGCGTAAAATAGTGCAGGCGCACGACCGTTCCTGAAACTGGTGCCCGAACTACGGCTCGGGCAAGGACACTGCGCGCTTGCCGCGATTTTTCCCGAACGCTTTCCAAATCTGCTTCGATTGCGCCAAGCTCATCCAAAGCAGCCTGTCGATAAGCAGATCGCGTGCGCTGAATTTGCTCATCGTATTTCAACATCATCTGACCGACTTCTGATGCTTCGGCCTGTAACCGGGCAAGCTGGCCATCGGCCTCGGCCTGAATTCGCCGGATAGCGTTCAGTTCGCCTTTCCGCACCAACCCTTTTTCGAACAAGGCGTTTTTGGTTTCATATTCCTCCTCCAATATCTCGGATCGGTGGGACATGGAATCAAGCTGGGCTTGGTATCCCTTCTCTCGCACCCGGAGTGCTTCCATGTTCCGCTCAAGCAATGCGATATCATTCAGCAAAGTCTTGCGGGACACTTCAAATGTCAGTTCTTGGCTGTCCAAAATAGAAGCAACTTCGGCGTCGCTAGAGGCTGTCAATAAATCCGATGAGAATACGAGCTTTTCATGTTCCCGATATTCTGCAAGCAACCTGGTCGCCATTGCCTGAAGGCGGATCTGGCGGATGAACAATTCTCTTTCAGTGGATTCCGCCGACGTCTGGTCCAATGTCATTAGGACATCTCCGGCCTTGACCTCTTCTCCTTCAGCGACGCGAATTTGTTCGATGATACCGCCTTCGAGGTGCTGGACAATTTTGTTGCGGCCCGTCGCGACAAAACTGCCTTGGGCGATAACTGCAGCTGCCAAAGGAGCGCGGAAGGCCCAAACACCAAATCCGCCAAAGCACACCACCAACATTGCAAACCCGATCACAATGAAATGGGTGATCGAGCGGGGAACGTCGGAGTACCACAATGCGTTATTGGACGGAGTGCTGAGGTCAGACATATTTTGCCCTTTACTTGTCCGGAATTTCGCCAGTTCTGCCGGCCGAGCTCTGCAATTGCGCCAGTACGTGATCGCGCTGGCCGAATACGGCGACACGCCCATCGGTCAATAGCATGATTTTGTCCACCGCACCCAAAAGGGTCGGCTTTTGAGTGATGACGATCACTGTAATTTGGTTGATTTTGGCATGCTCTATTGCCTTGGTCAGCGCCTTGTCGCCCGCGACGTCAAGGTTTGAATTTGGCTCGTCCAATACCACCATGCGCGGCATGCCAAAGAAGGCTCTCGCCAATGCGATACGTTGCTTTTGCCCGCCAGACAAAGGTGATCCGTCTGCGGAAACGATGGTTTCATAACCCTGAGGGAGTGTCGCGATCATGTTGTGAACGTCCGCGAGAACAGCGGCATCATGGATTTGTTCGTCCGTCGCGTCGGTGCGCATACGACCGATGTTGTCTTTTATCGTTCCCGGGAACAGCTGAACGTCTTGCGGCAGATATCCGATGCTTTCGCCGAACTGGCGCGGGTCCCAGTTTCGGATGTCCATCAGGTCTAATCTAACACTGCCAGATGTTGGCAAAATCGACCCAACCAATGTTTTGCCCAATGTCGTTTTCCCAGCGCCTGAATTGCCAATTATCGCCAATGTCTCGCCTGGATTCAGCGAAAAGGTTATTCCGTTCAACACGACGTGTTTGGTCCCACCCGGGACATAGAGCAAACGTTCAACGTCCAGCTTACCCTCAGGGCGCGGCAGGCGCAGTTTCTCGTATTGCAGCGCCGAGTTTGCCAAGAGTGCGCGAACACGGTCGAAGGCGCCTCGAGTCAACAAGAATGAATTCCAACCTTCTATGGAGCCCTCGATCGGGGCGAAGGCGCGACCGGCGATAATTGATGCGGCTATCACCATGCCGCCGGTAATCTCGCCATTCAGGGCCAGAAAGGCGCCCCATCCCAGAATCGCGATCTGGGTCAGCAAGCGCACCGCTCGCGAGATCGCGGCGAAGATGACATTCCTGTCCTGCGCGCGAACTTGCCATGTAAGCGATGTCGCCGTATCCCGGCCCCAGATACGAACCGCCTCGGGGATCATGGCGAGCGCATTGATGATCTGGCTGTTTCGGGACATCGAATCGAGGTGCTGGTTGGCCATCGACTGCGCTCTGTTCGCCTCGGCAAAGGGCTTCGCGGTCAATTTCTGGTTGATGAATGCAATAGCCATCAACAGAAGAGCCGTGACGATGACAATCATCCCCAGATCGGGGTGAACAAGAAAGATCATAAGCAAGAAGAATGGCGCGAAAGGCACGTCAAGAAATGCTAAGAGCGTACCCGATACCAGAAAGCCGCGTACCTGCTGTAAATCGCCCAGGGTCTGATATTCACGGCCTGTACCGTGCAACGAAGCATGGGCCGCAGCGCTTAGAGTTGGCGCGCCGAGTCGAGCTGCAACTTCTACTGCTGTCCGCATTAGCATGAAGCGGCGCACGGCATCAAAAGCTGCTTGAAAAATCACGGCACCGGCGACGATCACCGTCAACATGATCAACGTGTCAAGAGAGCGGCTGGTCAGAACCCGGTCACTGATTTGGAAAAGGTAGATTGGAATGGCCAGGATCAACAAGTTGGTCGCAAGGGTCAGAACCATGACAAATGCCAGGTTGCGCTGAATGGCGCGCAGCGATGTGCGAAGTATCTTTTGATAGTTATCTGGAGGGGTGCGCCGATGAAAAGGCCCCGGAGGAGAAGCCCCATTGCCACCATCCCCACCACGCGCGAGCAGCGGTTCGTTTGCCTTGGCCTCCAAAGTGGTGCCCAAGGAATCTGGTCGAGGTTTTGTCGGCTGGGTTGACCCCTGAGGATTACCTTTGCTCTCCTTTTCCTCTGGTGCGTTTGTTTCACGTGCCGAGGTACGCGCTCGGGGTTGCATTGTCTTGGCCAGCGGCACACGCATCTCGGGCGACAGCCTTAAAATTTTTTCGCCGTTCCCACGCATTCGATCGGCGCCTCTGAGGGTGCCGTCGGGGTTGAAGAACAGATCATTGCGCCATGGTGGAAACTTTGTCGACATACTCAAACTGTCCCGAAAAACCAAAACTCATGAACTTGCTCACTAGGCGAGCATGCTGTGCATTCCGTCCGCGTTGCTTGCATCGTGATCCATGTCGCTCTGTTTGCCACGACCAAGGCCTCCAAGCTCCGGGGCCTTCACAAAGTCGTCGTCCATCAGGAACGCAACGGCTTCGTTCACCAGTTCCGAAATTTCTTCGGTGTTCGAAGTATCCGGTGCTTCGACAAAACTTGCCTGATGCAAAAGCAGATCGGAATAGGCGTCGTCACCCGACATCACGACGGAATCGACACCGTGCTTGGCGATATTTGCGGCATTCAGCATGGCGTTACTGCTGGCGACCAGTTCGATCGCGTCTGCAGATTTGCCTTTGACGACTAGATCGTCCTGGTCGGCAAGTTTGTTCACCTGCTTTACGATGTTGACCTGTTTCAGGCTGCCATCGATCTTCAACACACGCATCTGTTCCATACCTGCGAAATGCGGATCGCTGGTGAGCGCCTGTTCCAACGCAGCAGTGCTGCCAGCGTCATCCACGGGAAGCACTTCGGCAAGTGGTGTCGGTAATTCTTCGTATGTGTCCTTGCCGATTGTAGTGACCTTGGCCTGGTTCATCACGAGATTGTTGTCGGTATGTTCCTCACTAGCTGTGGTCGTGCCGTCAACCAGACCAACGCCAATTCCCAATGATATCAGATCGTCATCTATGAGAACTTGTGTTTGCGCAACAACATCGACAGATATGAGGTCCTCCCCAACCAAGATCAGGTCATAGTGCTGACCCAGTTGCAGAATATCATTGCTGTTGGTCAAAAGGTTGTCGCCTAGAGCATAATAGGTCGAGAACCCTGCTATTTCGGTTTCGATACTGTCGATATCCGTTGTGACGATGTCTTGTTGAATGACATTGGTGATCGTCAGATCGCCCTTGATCTGGTCGATATGTACATTCTGCGGCGGTCCGCCCGACCCTTTTTCGTTGTCGAGCCATGCAGCCGTGTTGGGCTTGATTTCGATTTC
>NZ_JBXWQW010000064.1:0-19779 GCF_059612585.1 Ruegeria sp. YKSF57
GGAACAGGAAGTACCACATTCGCCAGTCGCCGTGGGGGTACTGGGTGAATTTTGAGGTCTTTGTGCCGCCGATCTCTCGCGCCCAATAGACGATATCTTCAATCCCCAGCAGAAATAACAGCGGCGTGGCTTTGATCAACACCATCCACAGGTTGCTGAGGCCAGGAAGGGCATAGACCCACATCTGTGGCACCAGAATGCGCCAGAAGGTCTGGCTGCGGCTCATCCCATAGGCCGCGGCGGTTTCCAACTGGGCGTGGGGCACGGCGCGCATACCGCCGAACAGGACATTGGCCGCAAAGGCTCCGAACACAATGGCGAAGGTGATAACGGCCAGAAAAAATCCGTAGGTTTGATGAACCCATTCCGGAGCGGTTCCAAGCGGCAATTTGGCGGCGGGGCAGACCAGAAAATCGTTGCCCTGTCGGATCGCATCGGTCCATTCGGGGCAAAGTATCTGATGGCGTGTCCATTCGAACGCTTGATCCAGCGCGATTACGAAAAACAGGAAGAAGGCGATGTCGGGTACGCCACGTACGACAGCTATGTATCCTTTACCCAGCCAGCTAAGCGGCAGTAGATGCGACCGCGCGGACATAGCGCCGACAAAGCCGAAACTCAGCGCCACGGGCGCGGTGACGGCCAAGAGAGCCAGAACCTTCACGAACGACATATAGAACGACAGGTGCACGCCGTTTGTGAGGTAGCAGGAAAACCAGCGGAACGTGCTGAGCGTTTCGGGATCAGCGCAATAGGAAAACATGAGGCGTCTTTCGATCGTCAAGCCCGGCCAGAAACCGGTGCCGGTTCGGCGCGCCAGGCGCGCCGAACCGTTTGCCGGACGTATTAGTTGGTGACGGTCGTGCCGTCAGTGCCGTAGACAGCGGCGTCTTCGCCGAACCACTTCTTGATCATGGTGTTCAGCGTGCCGTCTTCCTTCATCGAAGTAATCGCCGCGTCAAATTTGCCGCGCAACTCGCCGTCGGATTCACGAAGGCCCATGCCGACGCCTCCGCCCAGCGGAACATCGTCGCCGACGAACATCAGCTCACCGCCTGATTCCTCGACCAGTGGCACCAGATAGTCCTTGTCGGCAAAGACGGCATCGGCCTCGCCGTTGCGGACGGCGGCGATGGTTTCTTCGGGGGTTGCGAACTCGACCAGGGTGGCGCCGCTTTCAGCGACATAACCGGCTTGGATCGTCGCGGTCTGCGCCGCGATCACGCCCGTCAGATCAGCACCTTCGGAGGCAGCGGCAAAGGCCGACGCCGCCGGTGGGATGTAGTTTTGGGTAAAGTCGATAACCTCGTCACGCTCGTCGGTAATCGACATGCCGGCGATAATGGTATCGTAGTTGCCCGAAACAAGGTTCGGGATGATCGAATCCCAGTCGTTCTTGACCCATTCACAGTCCAACTCGGCGCGTTTGCAGAGCTCGTCGCCCAACTCGCGCTCAAATCCGTCAACCTCACCGGCGTCATTGATGAAGTTGTACGGAGGATAGGCACCCTCGGTGCCCATTCGCACTGTGTCGGCCATTGCCATGCCTGCACCCAGAGCTAGGGCTGCGGTGGTCAGAATCAGGTTCTTCATTGGTTACTCCCCAGTTTGTTACTGATTTGAATTTATGCCGCCTGAGTGGCGGAAAGGAAGCCCTGAAGTCGCTCCGATTCAGGGGCTGTAAAGATATCTTCGGGTGAGCCCTCTTCCTCGATAAGGCCCTGATGAAGAAAGACGACATGGCTGGAGATGTCTGCGGCCATCTTCATGTCGTGGGTTACGATGATCATGGTGCGGCCCTCGGCGGCCAGATCCTTGATGACCTTAATGACTTCCTGTTCCAGCTCGGGGTCCAGTGCCGAAGTGGGTTCATCGAACAAAAGCGCCTGCGGCTCCATGCACAACCCACGTGCTATGGCGGCGCGCTGCTGCTGGCCACCCGACAGCTGTGCCGGGTAATTGTCGCACTTGTCGCCGATGCCCACTTTGTCAAGATATTTCCGGGCACTGTCCTCGACCTCGTGCCGGTCGCGCCCCAGCACGGTCAGCGGGGCCTCCATCACGTTTTGCAGGATGGTCATATGTGCCCAAAGATTGAATTGCTGGAACACCATGGAAAGATTGGTGCGAATACGCAGCACCTGTTTGGGGTCGGCAGGGCGGCGAGTGTTGCCATTGCCGGTCCAGCGCACCGGTTCGCCGTTGAAGATGATCTCGCCCTCTTGGCTGTCTTCGAGCAGGTTGCAACAACGCAGAAGCGTGGATTTTCCCGATCCCGACGATCCGATCAGTGAAACGACGTCGCCGCGATGCGCGGTGATGTCGACCCCTTTCAGCACTTCGAGTTGTCCAAAGCTTTTGTGAAGGTTCCTGATTTCGATGACGGGGGCTGTGCTGGTCACTGTCTGTCCGGTTTTTGTGAGTGGTGTTGGTCCGGTACTAGGGCCGAAATTCCTGAGCATTGCAATGCGCAAAATTAGCAAATGGGGGGGTGATTGCCCGTTTTGATCATAAATAATGCTCGAAACGGTCAGGGTGACCTGGCGAAAACTTCTGGACCCGGAGGTGTTGGAATCGCCAGATATGCCTGGGCCGGAATGTTCACCATCTGCCGCAAATGCAGCAGTTGGCGGTCCGTGTCGGACAGATCGGAGATCGCTGAGCGCACGGCGCGAGCAATGGCTGAAGCGTCTTCTTGGGCGGATGTAATGTAGGGCAGCGTTGGGGTTGGCTCCGAGCGATCGACCTCGCGGAGCCTGTACCTGAGGTCGGTGTGCTGTTTCAGCAGTTCCCAGGTCAAGGCATCGAGTGATGCGAAATCTGCTTTTCCTTCGGCGACAGCTTGAGCCGAGCGGGCGTGACCTCCGCTTTCCAAGAGCATTCTGGGGGCCAGACCGAGTTCCGCCAAGTGGGTGACCGCTGCAGCCCAGCCGGATTGCGACAGTGCTTCGTTATAGGCAAAGGTTCCGGTGGTCAGCTGTTCCAGGCTACGGGGGTCATCCTTGCGGGCGACGAACACCGAACAGTAGTGACCAGGGGGGCAACCGGGCAGACCATAATCGGGTGTGCCAACGATCTGCACCCTTCCATGCAACCGGGTTCGATAGGGCATGCCGCAGGTCTGCGAAAATACCATCTCGGGGTCGAGCCAGATATCCCAGAAATCCCGGTCGCGTGTCAGCGTATCGGGGCCTCGGCCAAGGTGTTGGCGAATGAGCGACCAAAACCTGTCATTTGCGGGTTGCAGCGCGGGCAAGTCGTACATGCCCAGCATTGCGGTCATGAACGTTGTGCCTTTTGCCGCGCCAATGCCGAATCAACATCACTAACGCCAAGCAGGCTGGTGACCAGCCGTAACAGCGAGTCTTCTTCGCCGGTGCGCGTTCCGTCTGCCAGAACCACCGACCACATCGCTTCGACCACCGCCTTGCGGTCGTCATAGGGCACGGCTTCCTTGATGGCGCGGGTAAAGCGCACGGTGTCGGGGGCTTGTGCCTCCAGATCCTCTCCCTGGGCGCGCAGGGCAGCGGCCTCGAACGGGGACAGGCCATAGCGACGCGCGGTGATGCGGTCGATCCGGGCCATTTCGGTATCTGCATAGTCGTGGTCGGACCGTGCGATGCGCACCAGCAGGGCCGTCAGCGCCAGACGGGCGTCTTCGGCACCCAGCGGGTCGGGTTGTGGTTGTGTCAGTCGGGAAAGAAAATTGCCAAACATGAGTCGGTTATAGGGTGGGTTTACTGCGGGTCCAAGCGGCTTTGAACGCGCGCGCGCGCCGCCTTGCTGTCATTGAAGCTGAGCCCCATCGCCGCGCGGGCTTCTTCGACGATCTTGATCTCACCTTCCTGGGTCTCGCCATCTGCGAGCACGACTTCCCAAAGCGCGTCCAGGGCGGCCATACGCTCTTGCAGATCGGTGGTTTCACGGATCAGCTTGCCGAATGTGTCTGTATCCGGCGCGGCGGCATGCAGCTTCTCGCAGGTCGCGCGCACCTTTGCGGCCTCGATCGCGTTGTGCTGGTACAGGCGCGCAAGAATTTTATCAATCAGCCGGATTTCTTCGACCTGATAGTCGCGGTCCGCTTGTGCCACGCGCACCAGCAAAGCCCCCAGCGCCAGTTCGGCGTCGGGATCGGGCAGCGCCGAGTGTTGGGGGGGGCGAAACGCCTGAAACAACTTCTTCAGCATGGGGGCAGACTATTCCGGTTTGAGAAGGTCGCCAAGCAGGAACTAGACATCATATCCCTTGATGATCACCAGATCGCCGGTCGACACCGGGTCACGCAAAGCCTTGGCATCCTGGTAGCCGACGCTGTCATAGCAGGCCAAAGCATCTTCGTAGGTCGGAAATTCGATAACCACGGTCCTGGCGCGCGCCTGACCTTCGCGCACTTGCCGCTCACCGCCGCGCACCAGAAAACGGGCGCCATATTCGGCAAACGGTGCGGCGTTTGCGGCGATATAGGTCTTGTATGTCTCCATGTCGTCCACATCCACATGGGCGACCCAATATCCCTTGGTCATGGGATTTCCTCCTGCGGTTCACGAGGCAAAGTGCGAAGGAAACCGCAGATTTGCAATACCCTAACGCGGATCAACCCTATGGCCGCAGTGCCGCGCTCGCATTCTCTTGCAGCCAGGCAATCATCTGTCGATAGGGCACCGGACCATAGCTGACACGTGCAACACCTAGTTTCGCCAGTGTCGGCGTATCTGGCGTGCCGGGCAGGGCGATGATGTTGACGGGCAGGTCGATGGTATCACAAAGTCGGGCAATCAGTGCTTCATCCTTCAGGCCGGGGGCAAAGAACCCGCTGGCCCCGGCATCAGCATAGGCTTTGGCGCGTGCAACGGCATCATCCAGCATTGCATTATCATGGTTGTCCGGATGAGCCTTCAGAAAGATATCCGTGCGCGCATTAATGAAGGCAGGAATGCCGGACGCCTCACAGCCTTGGCGCATTGCGGCAACCCGACCCACTTGCGTTTCAATGTCGTACAGGTTTTTTGTTCCGATGATCTGATCTTCGAAATTGAAGCCGATCACGCCGGATTGCAACGCTGCACGAACATTGGTCGTGATCGTTGCCGGATCTTCCGCATATCCGCCTTCGAAATCCAGCGTGACCGGCAGATCGACGGCGTTGACAATGCGGCGGGCATTATCCAGCGCGTCATCCATCGGCACGTTCTGACCGTCGGAAAAACCTTGCGCCATGGCAACCGGAGCACTGCCCGTTGCAATTGCCTTGGCCCCGGCGTCGCGTACTGCAGCAGCGCTGCCCGCGTCCCAGATGTTGTAGAGAATCACCGGGTCGCCCTTGCGATGCAAGGCCGCAAACTGTTCTGCGCGGGTAATCTGAGAGTTCATGACCGATCTCCTGTCTCGTGTCCACAGACAGTGAACCTTGAGACGGGGTATGTCGAACAGGAAAGTCCGACCCGCCCCACACTTTGCGGTGATTTATACCAGCCGTGATGTTTCCTTGGCGGCGCGGACAAAATCCTTGAACAGGGGATGCGGGTCGAAAGGTTTGGATTTCAGTTCGGGATGATACTGAACACCGATGAACCACGGATGATCCGACCATTCGACGATCTCCGGCAGGCGCCCGTCGGGGCTCATTCCCGAGAAATTCAGGCCCGATTTTTCCAACTTTTCCCGATACTTGATGTCCACCTCATAGCGGTGGCGATGGCGTTCCTCGATATTGCGCGCACCATAGACTTCGGCCACCTTGGAGCCTTCTGCCAGAACCGCGTCATAAGCGCCCAGTCGCATTGTACCGCCCTTGTCGTCGCCGACCTTGCGCTCGACCCGGTGATTGCCCTGAACCCACTCCTTGAGGTGATAGACGACGGGTTCGAAACGCTTTTTCCCGGCTTCGTGGTCGAACTCCTCGGACCCGGCCTCGGCAATGCCGGCGACGTTTCGAGCGGCTTCGATCACCGCCATTTGCATGCCCAGGCAGATACCCAGATAAGGTACTTTGTGCTCGCGTGCATATTGTGCGGCTTTGATCTTGCCCTCGGTCCCGCGTTCGCCAAAGCCACCAGGGACGAGGATCGCGTGGAAACCTTCGAGATGGGGTGCTGGGTCTTCGGTGTCGAAAATCTCGGCATCGACCCATTCGATCTTCACCTTAACCCGGTTGGCCATGCCGCCATGGGTCAGCGCCTCGGCAATCGACTTATAGGCGTCTTCGAGCTGAGTGTATTTGCCGACGATGGCGACCTTCACTTCGCCTTCGGCGTTGTGGATGCGGTCGCTGACGTCTTCCCATTTGGCCAGATCGGGTTTCGGGGCCGGGCTGATCTGGAAAGCATCCAGAACCGCCTGATCCAGACCTTCCTTGTGATAGGCCAGCGGTGCGTCATAGATGGTGGACAGGTCCTGCGCCGCAATAACGCTGTCCGGGCGGACGTTGCAGAACAGGGCCAGTTTCTCACGTTCTTTCTGTGGAATCGGCCCTTCCGAGCGGCAGACCAGAATGTCGGGAGCCAGACCGATTGACCGCAGTTCCTTGACCGAGTGCTGGGTCGGCTTGGTTTTCAACTCACCCGACGCTTTAATATAGGGTAGCAGTGTGAGGTGCATAAAGATGCATTGACCGCGCGGTTTGTCCTGGCTGAACTGGCGGATAGCTTCGAAAAATGGCAACCCTTCGATGTCGCCTACGGTGCCGCCGATCTCGCAGAGCATGAAATCGACCTCATCTTCGCCGATGGCGATGAAATCCTTGATCTCGTTGGTGACGTGCGGGATCACTTGAATGGTCTTGCCCAGATAGTCTCCGCGGCGTTCCTTCTCCAGCACGTTGGAATAGATGCGGCCAGAGCTCACTGAATCCGTCTTGCGTGCCGCCACACCAGTGAAACGTTCATAGTGGCCAAGATCCAGATCGGTCTCGGCCCCGTCATCGGTGACGAAAACCTCGCCATGTTCAAATGGCGACATGGTTCCGGGATCGACGTTCAGGTAAGGATCCAGCTTGCGCAAACGCACCGAGTATCCCCGTGCCTGAAGCAAAGCGCCAAGTGCCGCCGACGCCAGGCCCTTGCCGAGCGAAGACACAACACCGCCAGTAATGAAAATAAATCGTGCCATGTTTTTCGGCTGCTCCCGTGTGACGTATTATCAACTGCCCGGCGGTCAAAAAAAACCGCAGCACCACGGGACTTCACATATAAGAGATTCGCGCGCAAAGCGCAAGAGAACCGCAAGATGCTGTGCCGTTCTCTATCGGATTTCTAGGTTTTGTGGATCAGTCGGCTTGCGGGATCAGCGGCGCGTTGTCGCCCTGTGCCGGCGGCAACAGGTCTTCGCCTGCCGGAAGCTCCGGTGTGCTGGGCTGCGATTCTTCCTGCGTAGGAACACCCAGCCGGTCGATGACAGAACTGCCCGAAGATTTCTTGGCCGCGATGATCGTCAGCGTGATCGACGTGACGATAAAGCAGATCGCCAGAATCCATGTCAGCTTGCCCAAGGCAGTTGCCGCCGCGCGGCCCGACATGACTCCGCCACCGCCGCCGCCCATGCCAAGCCCGCCACCTTCGGACCGCTGCATCAGAACGACGGCGATCAGGCCCAAAGCCAAAAGAAGGTGAATGATGAGGACAACGTTTTCCATGGTCTTCCTGTGCGGCGTGGCGTGTATCGCGTGGTATCTATGCAAGTTTGCCCGGAGGGGCAAGGGAGGAGTTTCCATCACGTCCGGTGACGTCGGATATCACACCAAAAGGACTGGACAGAGGCCCTTGCCTCGCGCAGGCTCGGATTATGCCGCATGACGACCACGACCACCCACATGCTCTTTTGCCGCCTGAGCCCGCACTGCGAGTCAAGGCATTGGAAACGATTCTGACCCGCAAGGGGCTGATCGACCCGGCAGCACTCGATGAGATCATAGATACCTATCAGAATCGCATCGGGCCGAAGAACGGCGCGCATGTGGTGGCAAAGGCCTGGAGCGATCCCGTATTCAAGGCTGCGCTGCTTAAGGATGCAACACCGGTCGTTGCCGACCTGGGCTATTTCGGTCGACAGGGCGAGCACATGGTGGTGGTCGAAAATACGCCCACCCGGCACAACATGGTCGTTTGCACCCTGTGCAGTTGCTATCCTTGGCCGCTGCTTGGCATCCCACCGGGATGGTACAAATCCGATGCCTATCGGGCTCGCGCGGTGCGTGAGCCGCGCAAGGTGCTGGCAGATTTCGGTGTAACCCTGCCGCCGGAAACCACCGTCAGGGTTTGGGATTCGACGGCGGAGGTACGCTATCTCGTGCTGCCGATGCGGCCCAAGGGGACTGACGGGATGGGCGAAGAGGAACTCGCCGCGCTGGTCACTCGTGACAGTATGATCGGTACCGGCCTGGCCAAGGTGCCGTCATGACCCGCGTACATGACATGGGCGGGAGGTTCGGCGACGGCCCAGTAAGACCGGAGGCTGAGGACGCCCCTGTTTTCGCCGAGGATTGGCACGCTCGCGCCTTGGCTGTGACCTTGGCTGCCGGGGCGCTGGGTCAGTGGAACATAGACGTTTCACGCCACGCGCGCGAGAGGTTGTCGCCCAAGGATTACACGCGATTTTCCTACTATGAGAAATGGATCTCTGCGCTGGCCGATCTGCTGGTCGAATCCGGGGTGCTGACCGAGGGCGATCTGCGCGGCGAAGAAAGAGACGCGCCCCACCCGCTGGCAGCCAAGGCATTGAAAGCGCAAGCTGTGGCTGGTGTTCTGGCCAAGGGCGGCCCCGCCGACCGCCCGACCGGGCCTTTGCCAAGGTTCTCGGCAGGTCAGGCGGTACGGGTGCGCATGCCGACCGATAATGCGCTGGTTGCCAGCGGGCACACCCGGTTGCCCAAATACGTGGCCGGGGCGCATGGTTATATCCGAAACGTTCACGGCAATCACGTTCTACCCGACAGCAACGCGCACGGGTTGGGCGAGGCGCCCGAGCCGCTTTATGCCGTGCGCTTTTTTTCCCGCGAGTTGTGGGCGCATCCGGAACACCCCGACGATGAAGTGGTTCTGGACCTGTGGCAAAGCTATCTGGTGCCAGGATGAACGACTGCCCCTCGCATACCACGCCCGAGCCGGTTTTTGAGGCACCCTGGCACGCGCAGGTCTTTGCGTTGACTGTCGTCATGAACGAGGCCGGACGATTCGCCTGGGCCGAGTGGGTAGAGCGCTTTGCGGCTACCCTGAAAAGGCGAGGGTTGACGCAGGAGCTTGACGGCGGTGAAGACTATTTTCGCGCCTGGCTTGAAACGCTTGAGATGTTTTTGGCCGACAGCGGCGTCGCGCAGTTCAGCGAGGTCGCCCGGATGCACACCGCCTGGGAGCAGGCGTACCTGACGACGCCCCACGGCGAACCTGTGCATTTGCCTGTAGAGTGACAAGAGGGGCGTTGCCCCCCGTCGCAGCAAGCCGCGACTCCTCCGGAGTATTTTTGAAAAGGTGAAGAGGTGGCCTGTCCGGTGCGTCGAATTTGCGGTTTCCCTGATCCACACGCCCCGGTATATGAGCCGGGTTTGGTAGTTCAGCGCAAAAGGACCGGATATGGCCAACGTGGTGGTTGTCGGCGCCCAATGGGGTGACGAGGGTAAAGGCAAAATCGTTGACTGGCTCAGCGAGCGGGCGGACTTGATTGCGCGTTTTCAGGGCGGGCACAATGCTGGTCATACCCTGGTCATTGACGGCAAAGTCTATAAATTGAACGCTTTGCCCTCGGGCGTCGTGCGCGGTGGCAAGCTGAGCGTGATCGGCAATGGCGTGGTGCTGGACCCTTGGCATCTGGTCAAGGAAATCGAGTCGATCCGGGCGCAGGGCGTCGACATCAGCCCCGAGACTCTGATGATCGCCGAAAACACGCCGCTTATCCTGCCAATTCATGGCGAACTGGACCGGGCGCGGGAAGAAGCGGCCTCCAAAGGGACCAAGATTGGCACCACCGGGCGAGGCATCGGGCCTGCCTATGAAGACAAGGTGGGGCGCCGTTCCGTTCGGGTCGCTGATCTGGCTGATGATGCCACGCTTGAAGCGCGGGTCGACCGGGCATTGCAACATCACGACCCACTGCGCAAGGGGTTGGGAATAGAACCGGTGAACAGAGACGCGCTGGTCGCGCAGCTCAAAGAGATCGCGCCACAAATACTGCAGTACGCCGGTCCGGTGTGGAAGATCATGAACGAACAACGCAAGGCTGGAAAGCGCATCCTGTTCGAAGGTGCGCAAGGTGCGCTGCTTGACATCGATTTCGGCACCTATCCGTTCGTGACTTCGTCGAACGTGATCGCCGGGCAGGCCGCCACGGGTGTGGGCATCGGGCCGGGATCGATCGATTTTGTTCTGGGTATTGTAAAGGCTTATACCACCCGCGTGGGCGAGGGGCCATTCCCGACCGAGCTGGATGACGAGGACGGCAACCGTCTGGGCACCCGGGGGCATGAGTTTGGCACCGTCACCGGGCGAAAGCGTCGCTGTGGCTGGTTCGACGCGGTGCTGGTGCGCCAGACCTGCGCCACCAGCGGCGTCAACGGTATTTCGCTAACGAAGCTGGACGTGCTGGACGGGTTTGAGACGCTGAAGATCTGCGTGGGTTACGAACTGGATGGTGCGCGGCTGGATTATCTGCCGACGGCGGCGGATCAACAGGCGCGCTGTAAGCCGATCTACGAGGAAATGCCGGGCTGGAGCGAATCCACCGAGGGCGCACGCAGCTGGAACGACCTGCCTGCCAATGCCATCAAATACGTCAAACGGGTGGAAGAGCTGATCGAATGCCCTGTGGCGCTGCTTTCAACCAGCCCGGAGCGGGAGGATACCATTCTGGTCACCGACCCGTTTGCCGACTGATGGGTGGGGCCAAGAAGCCGGGCCTCAGCTACAAGGCCCGTCGCCGCTGGTCTTTGATCATCCTGCTGTTGGGCTTGCCGCTTTATATTGTGGCTGTGGTGACAGTGCTGAATTTGTTGGATCGTCCGCCAATCTGGCTGGAACTGTTGGTTTATGTCGGTCTGGGCGTTTTGTGGGCGCTGCCCTTCAAATATGTCTTTCGTGGCGTTGGCCAAGCCGACCCGGACAAGGACAAGCGCTGACAATCGGCCTTTGCCGAACAAACAAAAAAAGGCCGATCAGATGATCGGCCTTTTTGCATTCCTGTTGTTTCAATAGTCAGCCTGCAGCACGCTCATCGCCGGGGCGGAAACCAATCTGGCTGGAGGCAGAGAACCGTCCTCCGCCCGCCTTTTCGATCTTGCCGTCTCGTAACAGCTGACCAAACGAACGCAGGCTGTCTTCGCGATCAAAGGTCGGCAGGTCAAGGGCGCGGACCTTGTTCATCAATTGCGGGCGCGAGAACTGCTCTTGCCCCTCAACAAATGACAGATAGGCCGCAGCCGCTTCAAGCAGTTCGGGCATGGATTGGGCGCCTTGTGCTTCTGCAAAGGCCTTGAATCCTTCACTTTCTTCCCTCTCGAAAGCTTGGGAGGCTATGCTCGATGCGACGTCTTCTGGGGCAAGGTCAATCCGCTGTTCCGCGACCAGTCGCAGCACGCCTGACTCAGCGGACTCCAAATTGGCGGACTCCTGCCCGCCGGAGAGGCTCATTTTTTGCTCTGCGGTAGCCAGCAGCCGTGACAGCTCTTCATCCTTGTCGTCGACATATTCTACCGCGAGTTCGGCGCTTTCTTCGGATAACTCGATGATTCCGTCGAAATCGTCCTCCACCGATTGCGCGACCGGAGCTTCACTGGGCGTATTTGTGGTTTCTTCATCGATCGTCGGCGCCACATCGTCAAAACCCAAATCGAGTCCGACCTGTGGTTTTGAGAACAGAAAGCCGTCGATCGGATCGTTCGTCTCTTTCACACCCAGAATTTTGTACCCGGCACTGTTTTCCTGTGCCTCTTTGTGGGCGTCTTCTTCGATCTTTGCCCTGGCGAAGGCTGCGGATATCGCATCGACCGTATTCAAAGCCTCGAGTGGCTTGAATTCGGTGTTTTCGTCCTCGGCGAGATGCCCAGTTTCGGCATCGTGGCGTGAGACCACGGCGCGGATGCGCTGGAGCTTGGCTACGATGCTGTCGGCAACGGGGATGCTCTCTGGCTCATCGGCCGTGGATACGGCATCAGGCTCGGAATGCGTCGCCCGCAGTTCGGGTGCGGGCAAATCTGCGTCATCCGCCACTTCTTCGGTATGATCGAACGATACCGGTGCCTCTGTTTTGGCGGTCTCGTCATCGAATTCTTCCGGTTCAACCGTCAACTCGTTCAGAGTGTCTGCCTCTTCTGACAGGATGACTTCACTAACTTGGTCAACCTGCGGCACGGAAACGTCACTTGAAGCGGTTTCGGTTTCCTCTTCAAAAGCAACAGTTGCATCCTGAAGGTCGGTCATTTGCTCATCGACCTCGTCCTCGAAGGATACACTCTCATCGACTTCATCCGACCAGGGTTCGATGGCGTCTTGCGCATCCGCCGTCTCCTCAACGTCGTCGGAAAGGGCAGTTTTCTCTTCGGTCACCTCTTCCGGAGACGCCTCCAGCGGGGTCCCTTGGAATTGACCCCAAACCGGCATGTCCTGCGGTTGCTCGTCGGGTCCCTCGACATCAACATGCTCGGGAACATCTTCCAGCGGCGCGGCGCTATGCACGTCTTCGAAATCGGAATTGTCGGTTGCTTCTCCGACAGGTGCCAATTCTTCGCTTTGCACCTCGTCAATTGTGTTTTCGTCGGACGCTACATCCTGCCGGTCGACGATCCGGTCGTTGCCGAAGGGTGCCTCGTCTTCGCGCGAGGATGTCTCTGCAGACGGCGCAGGTGCGGCCACGCCCGACGCGCGGAGCAGGATGCCGCCGGAATCCTGATGGGCCTCAATATGACGGGCCTTATCGCGTCGCGCGATTTGTGTCAGCATCTCTGGGTCGGGTTGCGGAGGTTCGGACCCGAAATAGCGGTCATCCGCCGCAAGATCCCGAAAGTACTCTGCGATTGCTTTCATGGTCTCAAAGGAATCTTCAAATCCTTCAAGGGTGCATGAGAATGTCCCGTAAGATACGGTTAACACTTTGTTGCTCTGTACCATGCGACGCTCGTCCTCTACATACCAGTTGTCTAGCTTATGTTGCGCCCAGAGCCATTTTCGGCGCAAAACTGTGTAACTCAAGGTATCATTTTGTGGCCGGAATGTGTCGAAAAATCAAAAATAAATCCAGTGGTCACAAAAATGCCGCATTTATCCAAAGTTGCGCGCCGGTTGGTCTTGTAGGAGGGGGCGAAATCGGGGCAAAGGATTTTGCTCTGATGGCTCAAAACGTGGTGCTGGTGGCGGCTGCGGACGGTGGCGCACAAGCGGTAATTGCGAATGACCGGATGCCTGACGCGGTCATAGGCGATTTTGATTCGCTGACACAGTCCGAACTTGGCCGCTTTCCTGCCGATAGATTGTTTCCGGTTCGGGAGCAGGAGAGCACGGATTTTGACAAGGCGCTACGCAACATCGATGCACCTCTGGTTTTAGGAATCGGCTTCCTCGGCGGTAGGGTCGATCACCAGCTTGCGGTTTTCAATACGTTGATTCGAAATGCAGAAAAGCGTTGCATTCTGATCGGCAAACATGAGGTCATCTTTCACGCGCCACCATCGATCCGACTAAAAATCGAACCGGGCAGTATCGTGTCATTGTTTCCTTTACGACAGGTAATGGGGCGCAGCCGGGGTTTGGAATGGCCTATCGGAGGGCTGGTTTTCGAACCGGATGGTAAGATCGGAACCTCCAACAGAGCGTTGTCCGATTTGGTGTTGGAGTTCGACGGCCCGGGCATGCTGATCATGGTGCCGCGTGATTCGCTGGATCAGGTCATGCAGGCGTTTCAGTCGGAGCTGACCGGGCGCTGGCCCGCTCGCGCAGAATGACATAAAGACCTGCGCCGATGGTGATGCAGATTCCGACCGCTGCCAGCCCGTTTGGCAGATCGTGGAAGATGAGCCATCCGATCACCGTCGCAACAGGAATTTCCAGATACTGCATCGGGGCAAGAGTTGCGGATGGGGCATAGCGCAATGACCACGTCATCAGCAGATGCGCCAAAGTTCCCAAAAGCCCGATGGTGATTAGAAGCCATGCGGTTGCAACTGTCGGAGGAAGGGTAAAGGACAATTGTGGCAGTTCAGCAATCGTGCCCGCGATCAATACCGGAGCGACCGCAACTGTCGCCAGCACGCCGGACACTGCTTGTAGTGAAACCGGGTCGGTTTCCTTTGCGATTTGCCGGGTAACAAGCATGAAGAGCGCAAATACCACAGCAACGACAAGCGGCAGAAGGGCGGGCAGGCCAACTGCGGCAAAGCTGGGTTGAACGACGAGAAGTGTGCCGACAAAGCCGACGAAGCAGGCCGCGATCCGGCGCAGGCCAACCTCCTCGTTCAGAACCAATTTTCCCAAGATCAACATGATGAACGGCATTACAAAGGCAATCGCCACAGTCTCTGCCAGAGGCATGAATTGCAGTGCCGTGAACATGGCGGCAATTCCGATGATGTGCAGGCCCGTGCGCATCACGATCAGGCGAAAGACGCGCGCTCGCATGCGCCACGGGCGCCGGGTGGCTACGATTAGTGGTATTAAAACCGCCGCCTGAATCGCAAAGCGGACCAGCAAAAGTTGGCCTATGGGCATCGTCTCTCCCAGCAGTTTGGCAATTGCGTCGCCCATCGGCGCAAGAACGCAGAAACCAAGCATCAGGAGAATGCCAAGAACGGGGCGATCCTGAGTCATGCCGTGCACGCTAGGTCAGGTTTCGGGATTTCAAAAGGGCCAAAAGCCGCCCAATCGGTTTTGGCCCCGGCGGCAGTTCAGCAGTTCGGCACGTTGACCGCCAGACCACCCAGCGAGGTCTCCTTGTATTTCTCGTGCATGTCGTGGCCGGTCTGGCGCATGGTTTCGATCGCTGAATCAAGCGGCACAAAGTGCTTGCCATCCCCGCGAAGCGCCAGCGAGGCGGCGGAAACTGCCTTGATCGCAGCTAACCCGTTGCGCTCGATACAAGGCACCTGCACCAATCCCTTGACCGGATCGCAGGTCATGCCAAGGTGATGTTCGAGGGCGATCTCGGCAGCATTTTCAACCTGCTCAGGCGTACCGCCCATCACGGCGCACAGGCCTGCAGCGGCCATTGCAGAGGCGCTGCCGACCTCGGCCTGGCACCCGGCTTCGGCACCTGAGATCGAGGCGTTGTACTTGATCAGCCCGCCGATGGCGGCGGCCGTCAGCAGGAAATCCTCGATATGGGATTCGGAGGCGCCGGGAACGTGATCGAGGTAATAGCGCAGAACGGCGGGCATGGTGCCGGCCGCCCCATTGGTGGGGGCGGTGACGACCTGACCGCCAGCGGCGTTTTCCTCGTTCACCGCCATGGCATAGACGCTCATCCAGTCGTTGATCGTGTGCGGCGCGTTCAGGTTCATACCGCGTTCGGCAATCAGGGCGTCATGGATACCCTTGGCGCGCCGCCGCACGTTCAGGCCGCCCGGCAGGATGCCATCGGTGGCCAACCCGCGCTCTATACAGTTGTTCATCACTTCCCAAAGTCGGGCTGTACCCTTGGCGAAGGAAATCGCACAACCGCGCGCAATTTCGTTGTCGCGCTTCATCTGGGCAATGGTTTTGCCCGACGAGGCAGCCATTTCCAACATTTCAGCTGCGGATTTGAACGGAAATGGCACCGGTGGGCCGTCATTGGTGTCTTTGCCTTGAGCCAGCTCTTCCTCAGTCAGGACAAAGCCGCCGCCGACCGAATAGTAGATCTGCTTCAGGATCACGTCCCCCTGAGCATCGGTCGCCATCAAGATCATGGCGTTGGCGTGGCCCGGCAGGTTGTGGTCATAGTCAAAGACCAGATCGTGCTTGGGGTCGAATTTGAGGGTCGGCAGGCCTTCGGGCGTCACCGAATGGGTTTCGTTGATGGTGGACAGCGCGGCTTCGGCCTTGTCGTTGTCATAAGTATCGGGCACGAACCCGGCCAGACCCAGAATGGTGGCACGGTCAGTGGCGTGGCCGACGCCGGTAAAGGCCAACGAGCCGTGCAAAGAGGCCTTGAGACCCGCAAACTCGAACGGTGAGGCGCGCATCAGGTCCAGAAAGCGCGCGGCGGCGACCATCGGACCCATCGTGTGAGAGGAGGACGGGCCAATGCCCACTTTAAACATGTCGAAGACAGAAAGAAACATCAGGTTGCAGAGCCTTCTGGAGGGGTGGCGTGAACAGGAGAGGTAAAAGGCGTGGCGCCCAATCCCTCGGCCGCGACGGCGGCGCGGGTGGCGGGGCGGATTTCAAGCCCCTGCAGGATACGTTGCAGATGCGG
The DNA here is from genome assembly GCF_059612585.1 of Ruegeria sp. YKSF57. Lineage (NCBI taxonomy): Bacteria > Pseudomonadati > Pseudomonadota > Alphaproteobacteria > Rhodobacterales > Roseobacteraceae > Ruegeria > Ruegeria sp. YKSF57. The sequence continues at coordinate 16,366 of NZ_JBXWQW010000064.1, forward strand.
AGTATCAGCAAGGTTGAACCAGCTCTTGTCGCTGCCCTGCGGATACAGTTCCATCCAGCGTAGCAGACAGGCAAGATAATAAGTCAGAACAGAAGGTGTGTCGGGATGCAGCCAGCCAGGTTTGGATCGGGCTTCTGCGTCCAGAATGGCAAGGTGGCGGCGCAGGCGCGGGCGGATGCCCGCGCGCAGGGTCTCAGATGCCGCAGTATCGATATAGGCGTCGGGGTAGAACAGCATGCGCAGGTCGGCATGCAGCGTATTCGACGTAAAGAACAGCCATTTCAGGAACGATGCGCGGTCATCGGCGCCCATCGCCGGGGCAAGCTGGTCGTGCGTTTCCGCAAGCCATAGTAGAATGGCGGCGGTTTCGAACATCGGCCCTTGCGGCGTTTCCAGCACCGGAATCAACCCATTGGGATTCATCGCGCGATAGGCGGCGCTGTCCTGTTCGCGCTGTGCGCGATCTACAAGAACGGTCTCGTAGGGCTGGCCCATCTCTTCCAATACCAGGCGAATGATCAGCGAGGCATTGTCGGGGGCATAGTGCAGGCGATAAGGCATCTTCATCGACGGCAACTTACAGGCGCACGAGGCCGGAGAAACAGCTGATTCCGACGTTTCCCATCGGAAACGCGCATTTCGGCGACATCTTTTGTCAATCGGACCGGGCCGACTTGTGTGCGACACAGACAAAATGCGTGATCGCAAAGAAGAACCGCCCCTGTTCGGCAAGGTTTTCCTGTTCCCGGGCCCAGGCAAGGGCACGGTTTTCCGGCATCGCTCCGGTCTGGGTCGCATAGGCCGTCATCAGTCGAATCATCATGTTCGCCAACCCATCAGGTCTCAGGTCGGTGTCGCAGATCGTGTGGGGTCGTATGACATCGACGGCAAAACCGCATTCCCTCAATTGTGGCGGCAGATGAGCGGGCACATCCAGCCGTGCCAGATGCCCGTCCCAGATGCGGGTCATACGGCCCATCCGTTCAGGATCGTCGCTATGCCAGGCAAGCGTGTCCCAATGCATGTCTCCGATCACCAAACGCCCACCCGGTCGCAACACGCGGTGAAGCTCTCGCAGGGCAGGACGCATATCGGTGAGGTATTCGAAGACCTGAACCGAGACCGCCTTGTCGAACTGCCCATCGCCAAACGGCAGCGCTTCGGCGGCGCCTTCGATGAGGTCCACATTGTCCAGTCCGGCGCAACGGTCGCGCGCGGAACTCAACATATCCTGGCTCTGATCCAGGCCGGTAACGTTTCCGTTTGGCCCAACCGCCCGGGAAAGTTCCATCGTCATCAAGCCGTTGCCGCAACCGAGATCGAGGATGCGGTCATCGGGTTTCGGTGACACGGCGTCAAAGCTCTCACGCCGCCTGCGAGAAACATCAGCCCCAAGATAGGCGTCATCCAGAATTCGGGCCGTGGCCTCGTCAAATTGCAACATGCGCGTTCCCCCAGGGTTCAACCTAGCAAAAATTAGGGCTCCGAGCGAGCAAAGCAGGACAAGCCCCCTCGCACCGCCGCAACTCTTTGCCTATAAGGGCGCAAATTACGCTTTTGGAGTTGCTGCCATGACCAGTGAATTGCCGCCCATCGACAAGGCCAAACTCGTCGCTGCAAGGCGCGCCGCCGAGATGGTCGAGGATGGAATGCGCGTTGGGTTGGGAACCGGATCAACCGCCGCCTGGCTGGTGCGTTGCCTGGGCGAAATGGTGCGCGAGGAAGGTTTGCGGATCAAGGGCGTGCCGACCTCGACCCGGACGGCGCAGCTGGCCCGCGAAGTGGGGATCGAGGTGGTTTCGCTGGATCAGGCCGGTTGGCTGGATCTGACCATCGACGGGGCAGATGAATTCGATGGCGACCTGAATCTGATCAAGGGCGGCGGCGGCGCGCTGCTGCAGGAAAAGATCGTGGCCACGGCCAGCGACCAGATGGTGGTGATCGCCGATGCTGGCAAAGAGGTCGAGGCGCTGGGCGCGTTTCCCCTGCCGGTCGAGGTCATCCCGTTTGGATGGCAGACAACCCGCTCGCTGATCGAGGAAACCTTGGTGGCGATGGATGTTCTGGGTCGATCGACCTCGCTGCGAATGACTGGCCAGGCGCCGTTCATCACGGACGAGGGCAACCACATTCTGGACCTGCATCTGCAGCGTATCGGAAATGCACGACAATTGGCGCTGGTTCTGAACCAAATCCCGGGCGTGGTTGAAAACGGGCTTTTCATTGATATCTGTGACAGGGTCGTGATCGGCTATGGCGATGGCCGGGTCGATGTGCGTGACATCAATGAAGGCACGATTGAGCGGGATCGGATGGACTTTGCAGAGACTGAAAACCTGTTTTCCGATCTTGCGGATTAGGGGCGATATCCATGAGTTTTGACTATGACCTGTTCGTCATTGGCGGCGGCTCGGGCGGGGTGCGTGCGGCACGCGTGGCGGCGGGCGAGACCGGGGCCAGAGTGGCACTGGCCGAGGAAGACCGTTACGGCGGCACCTGCGTGATCCGGGGCTGTGTACCCAAGAAACTGATGGTCTTTGCCAGCGAATACTCCGCCATGGTTGAAGATGCGCAATCCTATGGCTGGAACATTCAGGCCGGTGCCTTTGACTGGAACGCCTTTCACAACAAGCTGGTGGCCGAACTGGATCGGCTGGAAGGCGTCTATCGCAACATTCTGAAGAACAACGGCGTCGAAAGCTTCGATCAGCGTGCCCGCCTGATCGACCCGCACACGGTCGAACTGGCCGACGGCACCCGCAAGACTGCCAAGCATATCCTGATCGCCACGGGCGGTCGCCCGGTGGTGCCCGAATTTCCGGGCTCGGATCTGGCAATCACATCAAACGAGATTTTCCATCTGGAAAAACTGCCGGAAAGCATCCTGATCGTTGGTGGTGGTTATATCGCCTGCGAGTTTGCCGGGATCATGAACGGGATGGGGGTCAAGACAACGCAATTCTATCGCGGTGCACAGATTTTGCGCGGGTTCGACGACGAAGCGCGCGGGCTGATCTGCGAAGAAATGTGTCAGAACGGTGTTGACGTTCACTTGGGCACCAATGTGATCGAGATGGCGAAGGATGGCGATGGGATCCGGGTCAAAGCCACCAATGGCACCGAACAGACCTTCGATGTGGTGATGTACGCTACGGGCCGCGCGCCCAATGCCGATGATCTGGGACTCGAAGCGTTGGGTGTCGAACGCGGCCGCAAGGGCGAGATCGTGGTCGACGAATATAGTCAGACGGCGGTTCCTTCGATCTATGCCATCGGGGACGTGACTGACCGGGTCAACCTGACTCCGGTGGCGATCCGCGAGGGCATGGCCTTTGTCGAAACCGTGTTCAAGGGTAATCCCACGCCGGTCGATCATGAACTGATTCCGACCGCGATCTTCACCCAGCCCGAGAT